>JAKORL010000049.1 GCA_029777855.1 Pseudomonadota bacterium | reverse complement strand
CCAATATTTTTGTCGAGTCGTTTGAATATTTAAGTCAGTACCTAAATTATCTGATGTTTAATGATGTGCTTTTCTTTTTAGGCATGTGTTAGGCGTTGGTGCATAAATCAACATTATTGACCGAAATGTGGTGGAGCATCATTCTTCAGAAATGAAATCAATTAGTTGTGTGGTAGATCGAAGTGAAAGAGCGATTTAATCAGTGCTTTCCTAGGGGAGCACTGATTAAATCGATTTTCGCCCCAAGATGGCCGCCTAACCCAGTGGTACTGATGTCGAAATTTTGTAACACGATTTAATCAGAGCTTCCCTCGTGGTGGCGAATCTTCAGTTTTGCTGCGAATTTCAGGGAAAGTGGGAAAGTCTCTATTTATGCACCAACGCCCATGTGTTACGAAAAAATTATTGGCCGATTTGAGTTGTTTCGCTTTCTTCGCGAATGGATTTTGGTTGTATTGCGAAAGAGATAAGCTTTTGTACCTGGATGGCCTGAGCTTAAAATATTTTTTCTCCAAGAAAATGTTTTCAATGATTTTTCAGCAGTTGTTCGTTATTTAGAAAGCTGAAAATGCGCGATATAATTTTGGTTGGAATTGTTATATTGACATTACCATTTGCGATATTGCACACCTGGATCGCAGTGTTATTGTGGTCCTGGGTCAGTATCATGAATCCTCATCGTCTTACATTCGGTTTTGCTCAGAGTGCTCCTTTTGCAGCGATGGCGGCTGGGGCTGCTATTTTGTCGCTTTTTCTTACTCGCGATAGAATTCGTATGGCATGGTCACCCCCAGTGGTTTTATTATTCATTTTTGTGGTCTGGATGTGTTTGACGACTGCATTCGCTTTTTACCCTGATAATTCGTGGGTTCAACTAAGCAAGGTATTAAAAATTCAATTGATGTCTGGTGTTGCATTGTTGGCATTGCAGGAAAAAAAACATATAGATTTTTTTATTTTGGTCAATGTTCTTTCGATTGGTTTTTACGGTTTTAAAGGTGGAATTTTTACAATTTTATCGGGTGGAAGCTATCACGTTTGGGGGCCGGATGATTCATTTATTTATGATAATAATCATTTGGCTGTTGCAATTATTATGTGTATTCCATTAATGAATTATCTTCGATTGATTGCTGTCAATCGATGGGCTCGCATTGGCTTGCTGATGTTGATGATCTTATCTGCTGTTTCTGTCGTTGGGTCGCAATCGAGAGGTGCATTAATTGCGATTACATGTATGGGACTGACTTACTGGTATCGTTCCAATCGTAAATTTTTAGTTGGGATATTTATTTCTTTGCTTGCGGTATCACTTATAACATTCATGCCTACCTCATGGGACCAGCGTATGGCGACAATCAATTCATATGAGGAAGACAAGTCGGCCATGAGTCGATTGATCGCATGGAGATTTTGCTTCAATTTGGCGAATGATCGTTTTTTTGGAGGCGGGTTCGATATTTACAATTGGCCGACATATTGGTTATATGCTCCGCAAGATGCATATCATCCATTTGCTGCACATAGCATATATTTTTCAGTTCTTGGTGAACACGGTTGGATAGGATTGTTTTTGTTCTTGTCGATCTGGTTTCATTGTTTTCGTATAAGTTCAAAAATTCGCAAGGATACAATAAATAGAACGGAATTTTCCTGGTTGTATCATCTTTCCGGAATGTGTCAGGTTTCTTTGATAGGATATCTGACTGGCGGTGCATTTCTTAGTCTTTCTTATTTTGATCTTCCGTATAATATAATGGTCGTTCTGGTGGTTTATCAGAGATGGCTGAAAGATAATTTAATGAATCATGCCGTTCAACATGGTTCTGAGGATGGCGTCGGTTCTTTGAGTGCAAAACCTTTAACATAATGTAATGTCAATGATAATAAAGGCATTAACGAGCTTCTGCTCTCCAGGCGGGAAGAATGGTCGCTTGTCGATTTTGATATTTCATCGGGTATTGCCTCAACCTGATCCGGTATTGAATTGGGATCTACACGCGCGCGATTTTTCTGACATCCTGAGTTGGATGTCTAAATGGTTTAACGTATTACCGCTGGATCAAGCCATTCGGATGCTTAAATCTGGTACATTGCCCTCTCGTGCGGCAGCAATAACTTTTGACGATGGTTATGAAGATAATTTGACAGTGGCGGCACCTATTCTTGTAAATCATGGAATGACAGCAACATTTTTTGTTGCCTCCGGATACCTGAATGGGGGGCAAATGTGGAATGATACAATTATTGAATCTGTTCGCCAGTGCAGCAAGAATAGGCTTGATCTGTCCGATGAAGGACTGGGTGTTTATGATTTGTCTGGTCCGGAGAGTATTCGGAATGCAATTGTTAGTATTTTAAAAGTCGTCAAGTATCGTTCTTTCGACGACAGAATTCGTTTGAGTAAGTTTGTCAAAATTTCTGCAAACGTTCATTTGCATCAAGATTTAATGCTTACGTCACAACAGGTTGTCGAACTTCGTGATTTGGGAATGCATATTGGTTCTCACACTGTGAATCATCCTATTTTATCCACTCTTTCTGCGGATCAAGTTATAGAAGAGATTCTTGACAATAAAAATTTTCTCGAATGTTTGCTCCAGGAAAAAATTGGTCTTTTTGCTTATCCTAATGGTAAGCCAAATATTGATTACCGTTTTTCCGATACCGAGATTCTTCGAAAACTCGGGTTTGATGCTGCATTTACAACAGCTTGGGGCGTTGCCGATACGTTCAGTGATTTAATGCAGTTGCCTCGATTTACTCCTTGGGATCGGAATCCTTTTGGATTTGCTTTCAGAATGAACAAGAATTTGCGTCATAACTCTTTACTCCGAGCAAACCAACTGGCGGCTTGAGATTTTACTAATACATTAACAAATCTAATTCTCCTTAAAAAATAATTCTATAATTGTTATTTATTTCTAAAAATTAACATTTTGCGTAAACTTTCTGGAATTTTTTGCATGAACTAAAAATATTTAATCCTTAGTATTTGTTTATCTGTCGCATAGCGGATGATTCTATTCAAAGAAGTCGTTTTCCCTTATTCTTTGCGCGCAAGGTATTAAAGTGTTTGATCGAGCAGATGGCGAGCGAGTCTGTGGCGGCGGGGGAGGCGGCGTCGGAAGATGAGCGTCGATGAGTTTCAGCAATTTATTAACACGGCAATTAAATAGGCGGCTATGATATAATCAAGGGCATGGAAAAAGTGGGTGCCCGCAAATTACCCTGAGATGCCCAAGACGAAATGCGTCGTCAGGCCATGCGGATGCGTGAGGAATTGAAATTGCCCTGGGCGGAAATTGCAAGGGTGGTTAGTGTTCATGTGAGTACGGTGATTGGTTGGTCAAAACGTTATTCGACGGAAGGTGTGGTTGGCCTGAAATCGAAGACTCGGGGTCGTCGTTATCTTTCTGGTAGAACACTGACCTTGGCT
>JAKORL010000048.1 GCA_029777855.1 Pseudomonadota bacterium | reverse complement strand
CCACTGACCCTATAAACTTGCTTGTACATCCTAATGCAACTTTATAAAATGACTAATTTTTCGATCCATTTACAAGCAGCATCTTTTAAATTTTAGACCATGTTCGCAAGAAAAAATGTCATTACGCTCAAATAAGAAATAACATGAATATGAGAAAATCAGTATTTCTACCTTTATTAGTATAGATCCTAAGATGGTAGATGTCTTAGATTTGGCCTACTTCCACACACGTGCCTATCAAGTAGTTTACACAAGGGCATGTGGGGCGTAAATCGCGTAATTGTGACTGAGAGTATCCGGCCAGTATCATTAGACTCAAGCTACTTGACTAAGTTACTCTAGTCTACTAGACTTGTAATTGGAGATACTTTAGTTGGAGATTATTATGACCGTCGTGAATATACATGATGCAAAAACGCATTTTTCAAAGTTAATCAATGACACATTAGCTGGAAAATCAGTGATTATAGCCAAAGCTGGCGTGCCTGTTGTTAAGCTCACAATATACAGCGAAAAAATAACGCCAAGACAAGGTGGCCAACTTAAAGGACTCATTAACATCAGGAAGGATTTTGATGCCCCACTACCAAAGGATGTTCTGAAAACATTTTATGAAGAGGATAACTAATGCAATATTTATTGGATACCCATGTTGCTTTATGGTGGCTAACAGAACCTAAACAACTTTCGAAAAAAGCTTATGATATTATCGCTGATAAAGAAAATTCAGTGAGTGTCAGCAGTGTATCATTTTGGGAACTCGCCATTAAAAGCTCCCTCGGACGCGTCACTATTCCGCACAATTTATTATCCATTTTAAGTCATAACAACATCGATGTTTTGCCAATGGTAGCTGAAGAAGCACTCAGCATTGTAGATCTCCCTGATCTGCATAAAGATCCCTTTGATCGAATGCTCATTGCTCAAGCAAAATATAATGGTTTGATTTTTATTACCCGCGATCAAGCTATTCAAAACTATCCGATTACAATAATAAAAGCATAAAAGTATAGCAATCAATACAATGTAAAATGCACAAAAATTGGCAGCGCGGGAAGCATACATTCGATACAGTCGAGAATAACGCCGTAACCAGGCAAAAAAATCTTTCCTGTATTTTATTTAAAATATTATTATTGCTTATTCAAACCTTGAATTAGCGCCGTTGAACTCATATCTTCTGAGACCAGCTTTATTTGCTTACCTTCACCGTGCAAATAATAAATTCGATCACAATAAATACGGCCTTGTGCATCAGTTACAACCTTACAGGATTGGATTGTCTTAGTGGCCGCACTTTCGCATGCTTGGTAGATGGGACCTATTCCAGGATTTAAACCAGCAATAATTAACACATCATCTGCAGAACAAACGCCAGATTGTCGAATTACATCAGTGATTGTTGCTTCTGCATCCATTCGCAAATTATGATGTAAACAAGGGTCCAAGCGGATTGTTGAGTATCGAGTTGTCTTTAATTTCTGCTGTTCAATATAATGCATCAAAACGTGATAAACCAATCTGGCCTTGTTCTCTTCAAGAAAATACATCGCTGAATCCTCGAGATTAGGCTTCCCCATGTTCAGTCGTTGTGCAGCCTCTACACGTTCTTGATTATCTTGGATCGTTGTCAGTAACTTGACCGCTTCTGCAGAGGGTTGCATGTTCGGATCGTTTGTTTGAAGAAAGGCAGGCGCTATAGGCACCTTCACACTAGCACCCGTTTCCTCAAGCTGTTTTGTAGGCGTCGCTGGATGTTCACTAAGAGGACGAATCGAGATGTCAACGGGCGGAATATACAAAGCACAAAGCGTGGTTATGGGATGAGACAATCGCGTCCAACTCAATGCATATTGCTGCTCAAATGCACGCAAGAGTGCCGCATGATCGAGTTTATCAAAACCTGGGATCAGCAATAGCCAACTGTTTGCTGAAAAGCCATAACGCGCTTGAAATCCCTGCAAAGGCTCCACTAAAGTCTGCACTATTCTCTGTGCTTGCTGCACAGAGGCCTCGTTGCCTTTGATAAAGGGGATCTGTGCCCAAAGTAAGATTTGCTCAGCTTTATTCAGACAAAGACTTAATTTAAATTTCTCTGGTAGAGCTACAACATGCTGTCTCATCAAACCCTCAAGCTTATTTTTCGCTGTGATAAGGGCTTCTGAAAACTCTCCTTTTTTTTCGGTATTCGTAGCATAAGCAGGAGATTTAAACTCTTCTCCGCTAACCTTTAAAGGATGAGTTGCAACAACACGGGTATTATTACCAAATAGATGAGCGTTATGATTAGTTTTTCCACCTTCATGCAAATCGTGTACATTTTTCTTCATTTGTGTCTCCGTGGGGTCAAGTTGAACATTTGTTATCGCGTTGAAATTAAGAGTAGTTTATTGGAATTTCCCAAATAAATCAAGATATTAAACCATATCTTGTGGATTTACCGATAATACGTTATATTAGTTTTGTTTCGGTTGTAGAGACTGGAATTCAATTCGGCCTATTCTTGGATTGGAAGGCGATTAAAATTATTTGTTAACCACGGAGGGTTAATATGCATAAAAGATCGGTTGATCAAAGAACTGATGTATCTGAATCTAAGGATATGACGAATCCAGAACCTGCTGCTGTAGCTTATGAGCCTATGGGTAGATCCTGTCAGTACACTTATCTTCGTGAAGGATTTTCTAAAAAAACTCGTATTAACCATCTCCCTGATTTTTCAGAGGATGAGGAAAATATAAGCCAGACTATGACGAGTAATTAATAGATCAGCGGGTGGTTTTTTGTGGCATTAATTTTAAAAACTTCTAAATCATTTTTTAAATCACGCAAAGTATCAAGTCCGATTTTTAAAAAACCGCTTTTTTGGCTATATTTTTCAAAGAAAAAAGGATTGTCGCAATTTGAATGTTCCGCAAGAAGAATGTAAATGGCGTCAAATGCTAATATAAAGTCCTTAGTCATCTCAAGTATCATCTCAATACATTTAATCTTTTCAATTATTGTGCTTAATTGATACGCATCCGGAGGGCTGAATTCATAGTTTTCACAGAGCGTGGAAATCTCATCAATTCTCTTTTCTAAAATATCAAGTTCAAGCAGAAAATTGATATTTTCAATGACAATATTCGCGTTCAGCTTAAGGTGGTCTGTGTTGGTATTAGTTAAGGATGATAAAATGGAGATTATCGTGGTAATTTCATTTAATGGGTCCTCGATACTTTCTCGAAAATTATTATTTTCTTGATAGATATCCTGTGTTAGTTCTGGAAATAATTTCTTTGAGATCTTCATAAATTCATAAATATTAGTGAGCAGTAGGTGATGATAATTCAATATCACCAACTCGCTATTTTTAAATTCACGAAAGGCAAAAACTCTGATGAGGGACAATATTCCCAACATGTCATAATTGAAATACCGTATCCACAAGGTTGCCAGCCTACGTATTTCTTTTGCTTCAGCGACCATAGGATCAAGATGTTGTAGGTGTTTGGCTTCATTATTAAAGTGCATCACTCTCAAACAGAAACGAAAAGAGTTTGTTAAATCAAGCATTTCTTGATATTTAGTGTGATATTTTCGAAGTGTAATAGCGATAGTATTATTTGCGTCGAGTTTCTCTAGCTGTAATGAAAGCAGATTTATTTGGCTTTGTAAAAAATTGGCCTCAGTTTCAATCGCATTGATGTTAAGTTGTTCCTTCAATAGTTGTGATGTCAAGAGCAGGCTTCGATCAGGATAATTTCCATTATAAAATTGTATGGCTTTTGCACAGTCTTTAGGGAATTCATTATTTAAGTTTTTGTTGTGGAATAGCAAAGCTAGCTTCAAAGGACTATTGGCCTGTTTTTTTCTACCCGGTGAATCGCTATCGGTGTCGCCAGGATGTCTGCTGTCAGTTATTTCTCTCTCGCGTTTTTTCATATTATCACCTTCATCATTAGACTTTAAATATAATTTATAATTTGCTAATTTTAGCCATTACTTGATCTTGTGTCAACTATTCTCACGAAAAAAACTGCTTTTGAAAGCCCTCTATATTCAATACAACGTAAAATGCACAAAGAGTGGGAGCGCAGGAAGCATACTATCGATACGATCGAGGATTCCACCGTGGCCTGGCAGTATATTTCCAGTGTCTTTAACATGGACATTACGTTTAAACATGCTGATGGCCAAGTCACCCAAAACAGAGGCCAAAATAGTCCATAAAGCAATGACCATCAATATCAAAAAGCTTTCTTCGGCCGTGCCAAATTTTATATAGGTTAATTTACACGCGCCGTGTGTGCAGACTAATATCGTTTCAGAAAGAATAAACACGACTAACACAATAAAAAATCCTGTGACTAAAGCGCCCAACAATCCTTCAATGGTTTTTTTAGGGCTTACATCAG
The DNA here is from genome assembly GCA_029777855.1 of Pseudomonadota bacterium. Lineage (GTDB taxonomy): Bacteria > Pseudomonadota > Gammaproteobacteria > JAIEPX01 > JAIEPX01 > JAIEPX01. The sequence goes on along the minus strand of JAKORL010000048.1, from coordinate 4,941 downwards.
GAATCAAAGACGTTTTTCCCCAACGTTTTCCTGCAAAATAGGCACCCGAATCTGCGCCCCAAATAAAGACTAGACAGAGCAAAAGCATTTCACGCGGAAATTGTTCTGTACCAAATTTTGTGAGCAAATAAAAACAAGGCGCCATGGATAAATAACCCATGATACTTCGCAAGAAACGACTATTGCCCCAATAAGATTCTGTTTTTGGAAAAGTTAAAACGAGTAATAAAATTAATGGCCAATAAATAAGGCTAAAGTGATAAAAGAAAAGTGTCGCCAGGGCGCCAATAGTCGGATGAAGTATCAACGATTCTAATAAAATAAATCCAAGCACATAGCTTAAGCGTGAAAACCACCCATTCCAACCTGCTAATTTAGACCATTCCCAGCTTGCAATAAGAAATAATGAAGCACTCACCGCAATAAAGGGTACAGGAGGAAGTTTAAAAATTCCAATAATAACCAGGGGTAATAATATTGCAGCGGTGATGATTCGTTTTATCATACTTCAGCCTGCGTAAGCTGTTCGTTAGTTAACCCAAAACGGCGTTTACGCGATGCAAATTCTTGTATGGCTTGGTCAAATTCAGCAGGTCCAAAATCAGGCCACAATATATCGGTAAAATAAAGCTCTGCGTAGGCAATTTGCCATAATAGAAAATTACTGATCCTAACTTCCCCACTGGTACGAATTAATAGATCCAATTCCGGAAGATCCGACATCGACAAATAAGCTGCAAAACCTTCCTCATCGATTGCTGTAATATCCGCTTCATTTGACAATACATCTTTAGATAATTTCATTGCCGCATTAGCAATATCCCAACGACCACTATAATTCGCTGCTATCACTAAGATGAGACCATCATTATCTTTTGTAACACGCTCTGCTTGACGCATTTCAGCTTGTAACTCCACAGAAAAAGCTTTGCGATCACCGATAAAACGGATTTGAATATTTTTTTCGCGGAGTGATTCTGTTTCTGTGTGTAGTGTATGAAGAAATAATCGCATTAATGCAGACACTTCCTCACTGGGACGCCCCCAATTTTCTCGACTAAAAGCAAATAATGTGAGCACCTCGATTCCCAATTTAGGGCAGTGCTCCACAATGCGTTTAACCGCTTTCGCGCCTGCTTCATGCCCAGCGATACGAGGTAATTGTTGTTGCATAGCCCAACGGCCATTGCCATCCATTACAATGGCCACATGTCGCGGTTTTCCAATGAAATGCTCTGGTCTTAAGTGTGATACCACTTAAATCTCCAATAGATCCGCTTCTTTTGTGCCAATAACTTTATCAATTTCATCTATATATTTATCGGTGACTTTTTGAATTTCTGCTTCAGCACGACGCTCATCATCTTCAGTAATCGTTTTTGATTTTAATGAGTCTTTAATGCTGGTATTTGCATCACGTCGAATATTTCGCACAGCAACTTTTGATTTTTCGCCTTCATCACGAATAATTTTAATTAATTCTTTTCGACGTTGTTCAGTTAATTGAGGCAGTGGAACTCGAATGACGGAACCCGCTGTAACTGGATTTAGACCTAAATCAGCATTTAATATGGCTTTTTCAATAGCTGGCACCATACTTTTTTCCCAGGGTGTTACTGTCAATGTTCGTGCATCTTCAACACCAATATTAGCCACTTGGCTTAATGGCGTGTCGTTGCCATAATATGACACTTTAACATGCTCAATAATTCCTGTATTTGCGCGTCCTGTGCGAATGCGTGTGAGCTCTGATCTCAACGCATCAATACATTTATGCATACGTTCATCTGTATCTTTCACTAATGCATTAACCATTATTCCTCTCCTCGTTCCACCAAAGTTCCCACATCTTCAGAAAGAATCACTTTCTTGATGTTCCCGGGAACAGCAATATTAAATACTCTCAATGAGATATTTTGATCACGACACTGACAAAAAGCGGCTAAATCCATTACGCGTAACTCTTTATTCAGTACTTCACGATACGTAACGCGTTTATATAAGGTTGCATTCTTATCAATCACGGGGTCAGCAGAATAAACACCATCAACATTTGTCGCTTTTAGAATAACATCCGCACCTATCTCGATACCGCGCAAACTCGCTGCAGAATCTGTAGTCACCATAGGATTACCAGTTCCGGCAGCAAAAATAACAACACGTCCGCTATTTAAATGATGAATAGCTTTACGTCGGTCATAATGATCAACCATACCACTCATTGGAATTGCCGATAATACGCGTGTGTCGATATCGTTATTTTCAAACACGTCGCGCATAGCTATAGCATTCATCATTGTAGCAAGCATTCCCATATAATCACCGGAAATTCGATCTAATCCTGCTTTGGAAAGTGCCGCACCGCGAAATAAATTTCCGCCGCCAACTACGATTCCGACTTGCACACCCAACGCAAGTACTTCTTTAATTTCTTGTGCTAATCGATGCAAAACCGCAGGATCAAGACCAAAATTGCTATTGCCCATCAAGGCTTCGCCGCTGAGTTTGAGTAATACTCGATGATACAACGGCTTCTCAGACATTACTGAGCTCCTTGAACTTGCGCCATGACTTCTTCTGCAAAATTATCTTCACGCTTTTCGATACCCTCACCCACTTCAAATCGCTCAAAAGCAAGGACTTTCGATTTCGCATTGTCCAATAATTTCCCTACAGACATTGTAGGATCTTTGACAAAAGGCTGCCCTAATAAGCTAATTTCATTCACAAACTTAGCAATTCGACCTTCGATCATTTTTGCTACGATTTCTGCAGGTTTTCCACTTCCAGCCGCTTGTGCAGCGAATATTTCACGTTCTTTTGCAATTAATTCGGCAGGAATTTCATCAGGAGAAATAGCTTCTGGACGTGAAGCCGCAATGTGCATTGCAATATCTTTTCCTAAGTCTTCATTGACAGAATCTAATTTCACAACAACACCGATTTTATTACCGTGACGGTATTGCGCAATTGGAAATTCTGAAGACAAAATCTTAATTCGACGAATTCGGATATTTTCACCGATTTTCGCAACGAGTTCTTGTCGAGCTTGTTCCACTGTCACGTTCGATCCAGCAGAAATCGGTAAATTCCCTACCGCTTCTATATTGGTTTCTTTTGCAGCCAATGCTTGCTCAGCAGCATTATTCGCAAATTGTAAGAAACTTTCATCACGACCCACGAAATCGGTTTCACAATTAATCTCAACAATTGCAGCGTTTTTGTGATCAGCAGATAACTTAATAATGATGGTTCCTTCGGCGGCAATTCGATCCGCTTTTTTATCTGCTTTCGCAGCACCCGCTTTTCGCATGGCTTCAATTGCAGCTTTGATATCACCATTCGCTTCAACTAATGCTTTTTTACATTCCATCATTCCAGCACCAGTACGTTCACGTAATTCACTCACTTGCGCAGCAGTAATTTTCATCATTATTCTCCAGAAGAAGGGGTTTCGTTTGTTTCAGAACTTGCTGAAGCAGCTTTTTCAGCAGACTTAGCCTTCACTTTTGGCTCAGCTGATTTACTCATTGCTGTTTTTGAAGCAGCCGATTTAATCACTGTTTTTTTAGGGGCAGGTTTTTTAGCCGCTGCCGATTTTTCAGTTTCAGCCGGAGCAGCTTTTTCGTCAGCGCCTGCTTTCACAGATGTTTCTTCACGTTTTTTTGTAAAGACTTTTCGTGTTCCAGCTTCTTCTTTTTTCTTTACGTCGGGCTTTGGTTTCTCAGGTTGTTTGGGTTCAGACGCCGCTATTTTTTCACGAGCGGTAATAATCACATCCGCTAAATGCTTGCAGTATACTTGAATCGAGCGAATCGAATCGTCATTTCCTGGAATAACATAATCGATGAAATCAGGAGAATTATTCGTATCAACGATCCCAATCACGGGGATTCCCAATTTATTTGCTTCATCAATGGCAATTCTTTCATTTCCAACGTCGACGATAAAAATTGCGTCGGGTAAACCACCCATATCTTTTATACCACCTAAACTTTGATCTAGTTTAGATTTTTCACGTTGAAGTGTGAGACGTTCTTTTTTTGTAAATCCCTGGAATCGTGGGCTTTCCATTAATTTTTCAAGGTCACGAAGTCGACGAATTGATTGTCGAATTGTTTTATAATTGGTGAGCATGCCACCTAACCAACGATGGTCAACAAAAGGCATTCCTGAACGTATTGCATGTTCACGAATAATATCGGATGCAACATCTTTGGTTCCGACAAATAACACTTTCCCTTTTTTAGACGCAACACTGGAAGCAAAATTTAATGCTTCTTTAAACATAGGGAGTGTTTTTTCCAAATCGATAATATGAACATTTAGACGTGTGCCAAAAATGTATTGAGCCATTTTGGGATTCCAGTAACGGGTTTGATGCCCAAAATGCACACCAGCTTCGAGAAGATCTCGCATAGAAACAGTAGACATAGTTATACCTCAGTTAGGGTTTGGCCTCCACCCTTCCCATCCTCTAACCAAAGTGAAAATTTTCAGCTTCAGCACCCTAGAGAACGTGTCGAAAGGTGTGTGTATTTACTTCTAAAGCAGCATAATAGGCCACTCTAAATAGTATTTGCGTTAAACGCCCAAGGTTTATAACATAGTTTATAGTTGTTAACAACCAATAAATCCTTTATCTTAGCAATTTATAGGGGTCAGGACCTGCCCCCTTTACCCTCTAGATAAGTGTAAGGTTATTAGACATATGGTTATTCACATTAAAACACCGGCAGAAATTGAAAAAATGCGAATCGCAGGGCGATTAGCCGCTGACGTTCTTGAAATGATCACACCCCATGTGGTGCCAGGTATTACCACCGAAGAACTCGATAAAATCTGTCACGATTATATCGTGAATGTGCAAAACGCCTACCCTGCTTCGCTAGGCTACAAAGGCTTTCCAAAATCCGTCTGCACCTCTGTTAATCATGTGAT
>JAKORL010000047.1 GCA_029777855.1 Pseudomonadota bacterium | reverse complement strand
TGCTTGTCGTCCGGTCCGCCAATTAGGAAGATTACTCGAACCGGTGCTCCATCTAGTGCTTTCCAATCCAATCCTTTACGCAATATTCCTATAGCGATGAAGAAATCATTGTAGGATGCGAGTTTGGCATGGGGAATAGCTGCTCCCATGCCGATGCCTGTGGATACAATTTTTTCCCGTTCGATCATCGCTTCGTAAAACGAGTCTTCTTCCTGCAATTTTCCGGCTTTATAGATGGCTTTTACCATTTGTTTAATGGCTTTGTCTCGCGAGTCTACATCTAAAAATTCAACGAGTTGAGGATCCAAATACTTGGAAATCTTTATCATAGGTTTTCTTTAAGGATGGGTTAATTCAAGCCTGTATGGCCGAAACCGCCAGAGCCTCTTGTTGTTTGGGCAAGATCGCTGACAGAAATAAAATTTGCCTGAAAAACGGGACAGACAACGATTTGAGCAATGCGCATGCCGGGTGTTACAACAAAGTCTTGTTTACCATGATTGATGAGGATGATTCCAAGCTCGCCACGATAATCAGCGTCTATGGTCCCGGGTGTATTTAATACGGTAATGTGTTGTTTTAAGGCAAGTCCGCTTCTGGGCCTTACTTGTATTTCATAGCCGACAGGGATTTCAAAGCGGAGTCCCGTGGGGACAAGGCAGGTACTCCCCGGAGGAATGGTTAGATTTTGTGTAAGATGCGCTTTAACGTCAGCTCCCGATGCGCCTGCTGAAGCATAGCTTGGAATCTCAACATTATTTTCGGCTATGATGGGAATGTCGATGTGTTGGTGATGTTGACAGTGCATACTCTTGTTTCCTTTGATACGGCTTTTTAGGAATGATTGTTTTTTTTAGTAGAATGCTTATGAGGAGCATCAGCGTCATTTTCACGCGAGTTGCCTTTTAAAAGGTCTAGGAGCTCTATAATCACTTGTTTCAATTCGTGGCGATTCACTATGCGGTCGATCATTCCGTGTTTTAACAGGAATTCTGATTGCTGCGCCCCTGCGGGAAGTTTTTGTCCGATGGTTTGCTCGATGACGCGCGGTCCGGCAAAGCCGATGAGTGCATTAGGTTCAGCAATGATGATGTCGCCAAGTGAAGCAAATGAAGCTGTTACTCCACCAGTTGTTGGGTTTGTTAAAATTGAAATGTAAGGGATGTGCGCTTCATGAAGTTTTGCAAGAGCAGCGGATGTTTTTGCCATCTGCATCAATGAAAGAACCGATTCTTGCATGCGTGCGCCGCCTGATGTTGAAACAATGATAAGCGGCAGTTTTTTTTGAATTGAAAGTTCAATTAAAAGTGTTAAACGTTCACCCACAACAGATCCCATGGATCCGCCCATAAAACTGAAGTTTAAAATGCCAAGGGCAATAGGCATGGAGCCGAGAGTGCAAGTCCCTACTGTAACAGCTTCATCATGGCCGGATTTTTCGGTAGCGGAAGCTAGTCTATCGACATAGGGTTCGGTATCGACAAAGTGGAGTGTGTCGACAGGTTTAAGATTTGTAAATAATTCTTTGAATGTGTTTGGGTCGGACAGATTTTTAATCCGTTCATCTACAGAAAGGCGGTAATGGTAGTCGCATTTAGGACAACAATTGCTATTTTGTTCTAATTCATTGGCATGAATAAGCTCATTGCAATGGGTGCATTTAAGCCAACCGCTAAAGCTATCTTTTTTGGCAGTTTGAATTTTAATTTTTGGTTTGGAACGTGAAAACAATCCCATTTATATTCATCTCACTGTTGAGGACCTGTCCATAGTGGAATAGATTGATTTATAAGTTCAATTAATCTTTAAAAAGAACTTCTAAATATTCCAATTATGAAGACAGGTCCTAAGTTGCTGAGTTTATTTTAAAACACTAAGCCATAAAGATAAAGGATAAAATCTTTATTTGCTGGCTGCTAGGGCAAAACGCTCAGCGACATTCTTCCAATTCACGACATTAAAGATGGCTTTAACATACTCTGCTCTTACGTTTTTATATTGCAGATAATAGGCGTGTTCCCACACGTCAATTCCCAATAAAGGAATCAGCCCTTTGGTACTTAGAGGATCTTGATTATCGCAAGTGACGATGCATAATTTATTTTGTTCTTTATTATAACCTAACCAACCCCAGCCGGAACCTTGGATTCCCACAGTTTTGGCACTAAATATTTCAATAAATTTTTCTAAAGATCCATATTGTTGATTGATGGCTTCGGCGAGCGCACCTTCAGGTTTTTTTCCACCATCTTTATTTACTGGCGATAAATTTGTCCAAAAAATGGAGTGGTTGATATGTCCGCCGCCGTTAAATTTAATGGCTGATTGAAGTTCGACTTGTTTTGAAAGGTCTTGTTTTTGTTCAGCTTCAGCTAATTGTTCTAGGGCTTTGTTTAGATTGGTCACGTAGGTTCTATGATGTTTATCATGATGCAACTTCATGATTTCTGCGCTGATATAGGGCTCTAAGGCAGCATAGTCATAGGGTAGATCGGGAAGTGTATATTGTTGGGCTTGGTAGTTTGCTCCCATAAGTTCTCCTTAATTGTTGGGTTGAATGAGTAATTGAATAATCAATGATGTCATTTTGTCGTATCGGAATAAATTTAGCAAGCATTGCCGTGATCAAGAAGACATATTTGGCTATTATCATTTAAGTTGATTTAATAACCAAACGTTAGCATGACGACATTTAGTTCAACTAAACGTCAGTGAGGTCTCGCGTCGCATCAACACATTTCTTGAAAACCACAAGCATTTGCGCGGAATACGCTATAAGAGACGATATGTTGCTTCGAAAGACTGTACATTATTTGTTAACATACGCTTTTTGTGTGACAGGACCAATGCAAGTGATTTTTTTGCCTTCCGGCAGCATTCCATATAATGAGAAAAATGCATCAACGATTGAAGGACTAGTGAAAATAATTTCATCATATCCTTCAATATCGGGTAAATGTTCTGGAATATTAATGAATGTGTCATAAATGACACATTCATAAAATTGAATCGAATTAGCTTTTAGCCAATCTAAGATTACAGGCCGAGATAGGGCTGAATGAGGCCATAAAATATAGCTTTTTTTTAAATTCAAGGTTGTTAGTAAATCGACTATCCCTTCAGCAGTTTCTATGGAAGCTGTGATCACTTCAGTGATTCCCGAATGGTTCAATTGTTGAGCTGTTTTTTTTCCGACAGAAATAAATATTTTTTGATTCAATTCTTCCAAGTTAATTCCAAATAGTGCTGCATATTCAACAAAGACTTTCACTGCGCTTTTGCTGGTAAAGATAATATGGGTAAATTTTTTTAAAGAAGCAAACATGTGCGCGATGTCGAAATCTTCTCGTGAGCGGGGGACAATCTTGATGAGAGGGCAATGCGTGACAGATTCGCATTGAAGTTCTAGTGGAAGTTCCAATCCGAGATATAGGGTTCTTTTTGATTTTGAATTGTTTGAGGTGGGTTCTATTTGAGTGATTGGCTGATTCATAAATAC
>JAKORL010000046.1 GCA_029777855.1 Pseudomonadota bacterium | reverse complement strand
GTAAATTCGGTTTATTAAGTGAATCTGTGATAGAGGCGATATTTTCAGCAGATGTTGATATGTTTTCGATAAGTTGAGTTTCTTTAATGCGATTTAATGTGCCTGTCACATTGTCTAAAGCAGTTTCAAATTTTTTGAAAACATTGCTAAGCCCTTTAAGAGCGTCTTCTACAGATCCCGTTTCGAGGCCATAAAGCACCTGATCATCAATCTGCTTAAGAGTAACTCCGGCAGCCGGAGCCATTGGGGAAATTTCAATATTTTTCTCTCCCAATAATCCGGATGTGCGCACTGCAAGGTGGTCGCTATTATATATATTTACTTTTGAATCAACGCGAAGTTCAAGTTCATATAAATAAATATGTCCACCGGAATCTTTGCGCCCCTCGCGGCCAAATTCGACTTCTTTAATGCCGATAACTTCTCCAACGGGTTTACCCGCATAAGTTACGCGTGTTCCCAATGTGACTTTATCTATATCTGTAAATCTGGCACGAAGGACCTTGCCCTTATCTCCTACACGAGGATTGAGAAACATTAAGATAAAGATAACTATGCATGCAGCTACAAGCACAAAAATGCCTATCATTACATTCTTAATCTGATCGCTCATAATGCCGGGCCCCTTGATCTAATCATGACAATTCTCTAAATATTCAGGTGTTATTATTGCATTTTTAAAAAATGCTTGTACGTGAGGTTCATTAATTTTTAAGAAATCTTCTTTGGAAGCAATAGCTATGATTTTTCCATCATAATGGAATGCCAGGCGATCGCCAACAACCATCGCGGATTTAATGTCGTGTGTCACTACAATGCTTGTTGCTTTAAGTTCTTTTTGAGTGCTGTTGATCAAATCATTGATCTGCATGGCTGTGATCGGATCAAGACCTGTTGTTGGTTCATCGTAGAGTACTATTCGAGGTCTGTAAACGATAAGTCTTGCAAGGGCTGCTCTTTTGCGCATCCCCCCGGATAGATCGGAAGGCATCTTTTGCTGAGTGCCTTCCAGCCCAACCATTTTAAGAGCGTTGGCAACCCTGTTTTTAATCTCTTTTTCTGACAAATATTGCTCATGCTGCCTCAAATAAAAAGCAGTATTTTCTTCGACATTCATTGAATCGAATAAGGCAGACCCCTGAAAAAGCATTCCCATGCTTTTAATGGTTTTAAACCGTACTTTTTGAGACATGTTAGAAATTCGTTCGCCTTCAATTTCGATATAGCCCTTGTCGGGAGCTTCAATGCCAATGATTTGACGCAATAAGACGCTTTTTCCAACACCTGAAGGTCCGAGAATAACCAAAGTTTCCCCTTCATATACAGTTAGAGAAAGACCTCGCAGGACTTGTAATTTGCCATAACTTTTCCAAATATCGTGAGCTACGATTATTGGTTGAGCGTTAGATTTATTTTCATCCATCATAGCCACCTATTGATAAAGTCATTAATACGTTCATAGGAGCTATTGAGAGCTATGGTTAACAGAAAATTTCCAATCAGGATAACAGAATAGCAGATAACAACGCTATTTGTTGTTGCGCGTCCAACGCCGGCAGCTCCGCCGGTTGTGCGCATTCCTCGATAGCATGAAATGGTGATGATGATGATTCCAAAGACAAAAGCTTTTGCAAGTCCGCTAATAAAATCGAACGTTTTGATGTGGATAGGCAAAGGGTCTAAAAAAGTATTTG
>JAKORL010000045.1 GCA_029777855.1 Pseudomonadota bacterium | reverse complement strand
CCATCGTTAGCAAACATCGATCTTTCCAAAATATTTACAGGTAACTCAGAATTTTTGAGAAAATTCGATTATGAAATACATGCGCCGATAAGTTTTGACATAACAAATTCAGATATCGAAGCTACATTGACGCTTACCGTCACGGATAAATCATACATCATAGAAAAAGGTGATCAAGAGGATATTGGAGAATACATAGAAAAGCTTATCAATGCTGCATCATCACTCACGTTGAGTGCTACGGTAGAGACCGAGTCTGGTGTGCTAGGCAAGACAAGCGAGATAAAATGTAACTTTAATCTCGATGTCCCATTCAGTATTTCAGCACTGTCTGACATTGTAGTAACTCAAGGACCGTTACCAAGCGATTTGTCGATACTCAACGATTTGGCAAGCATTATCGACAAGGCAACATTAAAATTCAAGAGCTGGGAAAATGTTACTGGGCTTAAAGCAAGAATCGCTCTTGTAAAGGGCGAAAATGAAATATTGACAAGTTACGTGGATATCACAAAACCTGAGATTATGTTAGAACCGGATCAGCTAAGGGAAATTGCATCCGGGGGAGTCAATTACATGATAGTAATTCCAAAGAGTCAATCTGTAAATCTCAACTACAATGGAATTCTACAGGCAGTACCTTACATAGCCGTTGATTTAAAAGTGGCAACCGAAGTTAGACTTGGAAATAAAGGGGAGTGATGTTGTATGAAAAACATCAGAAAATTCAAATATTTAATAGTCATATTGATAGTCGTTTCGGGATCTCTTAGCGCTTTTTCAAATACCATTGATCCTTTTGGTACATTCGATAACACCGCTTTAGTAAGAAGTGATGGAACTGGGTTGATAAAGTTGGCTCCAATTGTCGATGTTGAATTTGCTCAAAATTTTTTGATCTTGGATAATTTAAATGCACTACTAAACGAAGAAGAAATCACTATCAACGCAACCACGATGGAGAATGCTATAAGAAATGGAATGCATTTGAGTATGCCTATTGAGATTGGCGCGTATGGTAATTTAAATTTATTTGGCTTTAACGTAGTTCCGTATTTAATAGCAGATGGAAAACTATCGGTGAACCTGCCCAAAACCTTTTCAGAGATTCTTTTTAGTGATACAGAATTAGAGGATACTATCGAAGGCAGTGTAACCGATTTTGTGAGGTCAAATATTAAGATGAATCTTGGAATAGGTTTGGTTTACAACAACTTCTTTATAGACACAAATTTCTTCGTTCCAGTAGTGTACTCTGTTCAAGACAAGATGTATGCACATACCTCTTATACCTCTTCGTCTTCACCGACTAATGTCAACGTAGAATTTGATTCAAGAATAATCCTTGTGGGCAATACAAATTTTGGAGATATTGGAGAAAAATTGAGTGATCCAATAGCTATTTCCAATGAAACGCTAGATGCTATTTTGCAAGGAATTGCGGGTTTTAAGATCTCTCTTGGATATGGTAACGATAACTGGGGACTTGCAGTTAACGACATAACGATAAAATCTGCTCAAGCAAAATATGGGATGGAGGTTAGTGCAAATGGTTCTGTGAATTACTCAGCTGAAAACACAGTTATCACAACGGATGCTACTTATACTCTGTCGGAACCTGAATTCTATCAACTGCTTGAACCTCTTCAAATTAATACACCAATAAAGTTGACTGGATATTATAAGAGTGATGATTTCTTCATGTGGGGCCTTGCTGGAATGTATTCGTTTGATGGTGACTGGGCAACAGATGCATACGTTGGAATAAATCTTCAAATGTTTAAAATGTATTACATGATGGAATTTGCACCGAATGTTTACGCCAATACTCTGGGATTTGGTTTTAATTTTGGGTTAATTAACAGTGAGTTGCAACTTACAATGACTTCAGATAGTTTCAGCCCACTTGGCTCTTCTACACCTGGATTTGGGGTGTACTTGAAAGTTGGTGCAGGATTCTAATAGTCTCGCTGAACATGGGCTGACCCCGACGTTCTTCGTCGGGGTCTTTTTGTGGTATAATCTTGTAATGAGTAATAATTCAAGATCTAAATGTATGTTGAGAGGTGATTCATATAGACCAAGATCAAATTGATAGTGGCAAGATCAAAAAGCTTCCGGATGAGGTCATCTCGAAGATCGCAGCGGGCGAGGTTGTGATAAATCCCGCATCTGTTGTGAAAGAGTTGATCGAGAATGCAATCGATGCACAGGCGAGCAATATAGATATTCAGATT
>JAKORL010000044.1 GCA_029777855.1 Pseudomonadota bacterium | reverse complement strand
TTTCCTGGTATTCCTCTGGGGAGCGAGGAGGTAAAGAAAGTTATCTCCGGAGTAGAACGTTTGAATGTAAAAGTAGAATATGGCCTTTTAATTACTCTGAGTGGAAAATGCTCTTTTTCAAAGACATGCACTTTACCATTAGGATACTTATTTTCATGACGGTCAGTTAATAAATTTAGGACATAATCTAGATGATTATGAAAGGTTTCTTTCTCAGTTCCTGCGAAAAGTAGGCCAACAGGTTTATTGGTATGTTTTTCAACTAGACAAGAACCAGAATCTCCCCCTTCAGACATTTTTGTGGTTTTAATTTGGTTATCAAAAAATAGTACACCAAGATTATTGTAATTGACTCTGATAGTAAAATCATCAGACAAGACAACGCCTGTTGTGAACTCTGTTGACCGACCTGATTTTATAACTTCCATTCCTATAGATGCCCTTTGAAGGTCATTAGGATAACCAATTTTGTAAATTTGTGGTGAAGCAAATTGTCTCCACTTCGACTTGCCTTGAACCTCAGCAATAGCGGCATCAACAAAGTTAAACGCATTTGTCATTAAGGGGACAAACCTCCAAAGGCGTCCGATAGTATCCTTTCCTACAATACCATTATCACTAGATGCAGGTTGTATAATTTCATCATGAATGAATGCAGCATTGTTGGCACATAACACATGATTATTGCTTAAGATGTAAGCATTGTTGGCGTTTGGCCCGCCTTCATAAGATACAAGCAACCCTATTGTACCCGCAGTAATATGAGGATGACCAACACTAAAGCCACATAATGAGGGTCGTTTTCTGATAGTAGTACCCAGTACGTTAGCGGGAGTACTGCTTAACTTATCAGTTGCATCGGCTAGATCAGTTGTATTTGTCCCACTAAAAAGCGTTTTAATTTGGCCTGTCTGGACAACATTTAGTTTCACATGCTGTTCAGAAATATCATTAGCAACTTCATCTTTTATCTTAAGGACAATTTCCTGAGGAATATGTAAATCACCGTGGCTTAATTGCGCTGAATAAATCTCCAATGATTCTACCCCAACCTCAACAGCATACTCGCCTGTGGGCATTCCTGACTCGTCAGTAATAGCAACTACACCAATGGATTGAATGTTTGGATCCTTTATTAAAAGGTGTTTGCAAGACTCTTTGGCTTTTTTAGCAATCTCATAAGTAATTAATTTTTTCATGACTTTACCCTCTGACGCATGGGTTAAATTATCATATAACTAGAGCACATGTCAATATTAAGACAACTTTTTATCTGATCATTTTCAATGCAAGATTTGGATTTATTTTAAAAAAACCCGTAAATAATACCAGTGCCAATTCTGCTGAGGTGTCGCGTCTTGAAATAAGGAAGCCCCTGGGTAGAGTCTCGCTCACTACATTAATAACGGAATTAACTCGTGATAGGACTTTGTTTAATATTTTCTCTGCCCTCTCACTGAAATAATTGACACAATCCGGAATTTCTAAAAAATAACGTCGTTGCAGGCTATTACAATGATTGTGATTATTCTTCCCCTTTAGAAACATGGCCATTTTAATTTTATTTTTCCCTACTTGTCTCGTTGCCATGAAGTGTAAACCTCATCTCACTCAGGCCCTCCTGTAGATGACTACATGTTGGTGATAGGGAAGATGGCATCTTCACTGTCATGAGAGACCAGCAAGTACATTCCTGTATGGCCTTCGGGTCTCGTCATCCTGGCTCGACACGATCCCTAAAGAGAAGCAGTTACCTCAGCTATCCAGCAGCCTTGCCTAACTGACTTTTTGGACAATATTTCACCGGCGTCAGATCAAGCGCCAGCACGAGCCACCAAGACCTGGCGATAAAATGTAGTTGGCGTTTCGTCAAGTACGGGATAAATTATAGCTACTTGGCGAACATTCAAATGCATATCATTGCTAACTATTTTTTCTCTTCTAATTAAGGAGTTGCCACCTCCCCGCTAAACTTGCTAATTTATCTATATCACAGCACTTACACTATGAACTATCTCAGCCTTAACAACCCTTCTTTATTGCAATTTCAGACTCATTTCATATTGGAAAACTCTCCCCCTTTAAGGAAGGTACATATTTATGCTACAATCAAACTTGTTGTTTATTAGTTTAAACATGACTTTTTTACTTATACCATTCGGACGGTACATACATGTCAGATATAACCGTTAAAATTGCTAAGATATTAGAACCTCTCGAAGGTATCGCAGCGGTTATTTTATTTGGTTCTCATGCACTTGGCCATGCAAAACAAGACAGCGATGTTGATATTGCAGTATTGTTTGAACATAATAAGCTACCATCGGTGATGAACTTACTCGAACTCCGAAATCAGCTAGAAAATTCGCTTAATCGCGACGTCGATTTGGTTTGTTTAAATACCAGTTCACCCATCATCGGTATGCAAATCTATAAACATGGCCAGCCGATCTGTGTACCAGACCAAAAAATCTATGATCGATACTTGATTCGCTTATTTACAGATTATAACGATTTGAAATACTTGCGCAAAGAAGCTGAAAACACAATCCTTGAGAGAAAGTATTATGGTTGATTACGAAGTTATCTTAGAAAAGGTCAATCTAATTCAAGATTGTTTAGAACGTATCCATTCAAAAGTCAATAACGATATTGCAAATCTTCAGAACATTGATAATCAAGAGATTGTAACCTTTAATTTACAAAGAGCTATCCAGTTCACTATTGATATTGCCTTTCATATTATTTCCAGTAAAAAGCTCGGGTTAGCGCAAAACTTCAAAGAAGCATTTACGCTTCTTGAAAAAAACAAATTTATCAGCAGTGATCTGTCTGAAAAACTCAAAAAAATGGTCGGTTTTAGAAATATTGTCGTACACGAATACGAACACATTAATCTAGATATTTTACGAAATATCGTCCAACACCACCTCTCTGACCTGGAAGAATTTTATACTGTCATTATTAAAAATTTTCAAATCCACTCAGGAGATGAAAATGGATAATGCCTTATTAACATCTCTCCGAATCTGCACTGTTTAATGATAATTTAGTTCTAAGGTTCATTATTATCCAGAAACCATCCATCTTAGATCTGCGCTCAGAAGCATGACTTCAAAAACTCCATTCAGGCAAGGCTACCCATAGGTGAGGTGACACCTTCTCTTTAGGGATCGTGTCGAGCCAGGAAGGCGAGACCCTAAGCCCTTACAGGGACGTACTTGCAGGGCGGTCCCGAAAGAGAAGGTGTCATCTCAACTATGGGTAGCATCCAGTGATCTACAGGAGGCTCAAAGAAATGAATTTTCAAGCCTAACAAATTTATAGATAACAATAGAACTAAGACTTGCCCACTTACTTCCATTCTCTCAGCCTTTTTTAGGATAGAATCTCTGCTGCCCCAGTAAATTCAGGCACCAGCTCAAGAAGTAAACTCAATATATTTTCGTCGTTGCAGCCATCAATTCCGGATTGTAACTCATTGCATTTTAACAATAATGCATCCCACTCTTCCGAACGATGCTGTGCTTGAAGAATTTTGGGATGATGGGTCGCAGAAAGTGCTTCTCTTTCGTGAAAGAGCTCTTCAAACATTTTTTCACCTGGACGTAAACCTGTGTACACAATTTCAATGTCTTCGCCCGGAACATGGCCTGCCAATTTAATCATTTGTGTCGCGAGCTCAACAATTTTGATGGATTCACCCATATCTAAAACAAAAATTTCACCACCCTGCCCCATTACTGTCGCTTGTAAGATCAACTGACTCGCTTCAGGAATCGTCATAAAATAACGTGTAATCTCTGGATGTGTCACAGTAACGGGCCCACCCTCTTCAATTTGTCGTTTAAAAAGTGGGACTACTGACCCCGCAGAGCCTAGTACATTTCCGAAACGCACCGTAATAAAGGCTGTATTAGCATGAGCATTGAAATTTTGACAGAAAATTTCTGCGGCGCGTTTTGTTGCTCCCATAATATTCGCGGGATGTACCGCTTTATCAGTTGAAATTAACACAAATTTTTTCACACCCGCTTGCACAGCTTCTTCAGCTAAAATTTGTGTACCTATCGTATTATTTCGAATTGCCACTCGAATTTGTGACTCTAACATTGGGACATGTTTATAGGCAGCCGCATGAAAAACTAACTCGATAGAAAATTCTCGAAAAATCCGCTGCAGCGCCACACGATCAGTGATATCTTCTAAGAAGTATGCACAGTTTAAATCAGAAAATGCTGCTGAAATCGCTAAACGCAGCTCATAAAGCTGATGTTCATTTTGATCGACAACAATTAAAATTTTAGGTTTTAACATTGCAATTTGTCTACACAGCTCTGACCCAATCGAACCTGCACCACCCGTCACTAAAATACTTTTATCTTCTATACCTTCTGTTATTTTCTCCCATTCTAATGTGACAGGATCTCGCCCTAAAAGATCTTCTAATGATACCTGACGTAAAGCATCTACCAATACACGTCCTTGAGTTAAATCATTGACGCTGGGTAAAGTACGATATTCAACTTGAGCGTCTTCACATAATTTCACAACTCGGCGAATAATTTCCGCTTTGACAGAAGGCATCGCAATAATGACAAGCTCCACTGCATATTGCTGAACAACTGTTGGAATATCATTTAAAGTACCTACGACTCTGACACCTTGAATTTCTTTACCTCGATTTCCAATTTTGTCGTCGACAAAAGCAACCGGTTGAAAATCATGGTGACGACGTAACAAATCTCGCACTAAATTTTCGCCCGCTTCTCCGGCACCAACAATTAATACTCGCTTGCCTTTAAGTAAATAGCCATAATCTCTAAACCACCGAAAGACGAAACGAGAGCCCCCCAGAAACATTATCAATAGTAATCCGTATAATAGGGGAACTGAGCGTGGAATCGCGTCCAAACGATTGATCACAAATAAGCTGAGGCTGCTGAGCAATACGCCCGCCAAAGCGACTTTAATGATGCGGATAAGATCCGGAACAGATGCGAAACGCCAAACTCCACGATAGAGCCCAAAACTCCAAAACATTGCCGTTTGCACAATGATGACAACAGGCAAGGCCATGAACGCTGCCTTTCTAAACTCTGCAGGGATGGTATCTAAGTTAAATCGGAGCCAATACGCTCCAAGCCATGCTAATGGGATCACAATGAGATCATGGGCAAATACGGTCATGCCATGTCTTAAGCGCGCTAGAATGAGGTTTATTCGTTTCATCTGTGTATGGTCACAAGGTGGTGGATGGGTGTCAAGTGGAAAGGGGTCAGGCACTGCCTTCTTCCCTCCCCCTGCATTAAAGATGCTAAACTTAACATGTCACAGCAAGGATGAAGTTGAGACATATGGACAGAAGCCGTTTAATTAAAGCCTGCATCATTAGGGCCTTTGGCGCGTGTTTGGTCGTGTCAACGGATACCTATGTGTACATGCTATTTTTATCGACATATCCCAATAGCTATATCCCGTATCTTTATTTAACAATGGGGCTATTCGCCTTTATAAGTATGCGCCTCACTCAACCCTATCTAACTCGCAATCTAACTACATTTATGGAAGTGAGCCATATCACGTTTATTGTTTTACTCACATCATTTATTTTTCTTGCACATAGCGCTTGGCAATGGGCTCATTTTATTATTGCAGTAGGCATTCTCACGACTGTTGCTATTGGAAACACCACAGATTGGATTGTTGTACAGTCCATGTTTACATTGCGCGAATTTAAAAAAGCAAGCAAATGGATTTCAGTGACTTCAACTATAGCAGTAGTACTGATAGGTTTATTAATTCCTCTACTCCTCACCGTATTTCCTTCCAGCATAGTATTGATAATTTCTATTTGTCTTTTCTTAGGTGGATTGCTGGTTGAAAAATTAATACATGTTCCAACACAAATAGTCGAAAAGCCTCGTACGCTTCAAGTTGATGTTCCCGTTCAAAAACAACCCTTATATCTTTATACCTTCTTCGTTCTATTAATCATGTTGCAATTGTTTATTTTTTCTGATTTTACATTCAAAAGCCAACTTGCAATTCATTTCGATAAAACGATGATAGGCCAATTTCTAGCGCCTTTTTATGCTGTAACTAACCTGATCACCATATTGACCCAAATGTTTCTAGCTCCTGTAGTATTACGTCGTTTCGGCGTTACTGGTTTGATCATGATTTGTCCTATACTTTTTATTATTGCATCTGGGGCACTGTTTATTTCTCCAACTCTTTGGTCAGCAACCATTATGGCTGGAGTAGCCAATGTTCTACGCTACAGCTTTTTTACGAGTGGTAGCCAAATGATATACAATGTCTATCCTCCCTCTGTCCGCAATCTCACACAATACCAAATGCAAAGTTTTGGACGAGGTTTAGGCGTAGCCCTCGGTGGCATAACATTAATTATTTTAGGCATTTGGGGAGTAACTTTAAGAGAAGTATCTGCAAGCATTTTATTTATGGCAGCACTTATGATTTATACAATCATACAGCTCAGTAAATACTACTTTTCCACTCTGAAAACTGCTATTAATTTGCACCGATTTGATATTGATTATTTGAGCACAGAAACCACTGACGAGCATATGATTTTAACAACAGCTAATCAAGCTTTGAATGATAAATCAGAAGATGTATTACTATTTGGCTTATCACTCTTAGCCAAAATAAAACTTAAAACTGTACCTGACGGTGTCAAAAAGGCATTATTTTCTAATTACTCCTCTGTTGAAATGGCGGCGATAAATATAATACATGCTTCGGATGATGAGCGTGTAGTGCCTCTATTAATGAAAAAATTAAATTCCGAAAAAAATCCTCAATTAATAGAGGCTCTCGTCGAAGCGATTGTGCATTTCTCTGCAGATTATTTACTCCCATACGCTGTTGCGGGGATTAAAAGCCACGAGCCGGCAATAAAAGCCGCTTCCATTTCTGTATTTTTAAAGTCGGGCACAGAAGAACAAATTGACCAAGCCAATAATGAATTGGGGATGATGGTTAATAATTCTGATCCACAATATCGTTACAGTGCCACCAGCGTCCTATCAAACATTGGCATCAAAAATAGAAATGAGTACCTCTATAAATTACTGAATGATTCACAACACAATGTTGTTGAAAATGCATTAATGGCGGCTAGTTTTCAACCCGATGACAATATAATCGAAACCGTAATTAAAAAATTAGAAGACCGATCACTAACCTATTCAGCGGGCAATACATTGGTCAAAATTGGCGAATCGACGCTACCCACCTTAGTAAGTTTTATCCATGAAGAGAAAAATCTTTATTTTTCAAATATTGCCATTAAATTGTTATCGAAATTTCCTCAACCGACTGCTGAAGATGCCCTTCTCAAACTGCTACAAACGGACAATGCTGCCGTATTAGAGATATGCGCGATAAGCCTAGCCTATCGCACTCGTCATTATGTATTATCCGCTTCTGCACAAGTCATAACGTGTTCGAAAGTATTTGAAGAAGTTCAAAAAATTATGACGCTCAGTCTAAGCGAATCGTACTACGAAGATCAAGATATAAAAAATGAAATTCAATGGCGAATTTATTATGCTAAAAAACAGTATCTCTATTTTTTAGCTGCATGCACGGGATCTTCAATAATATTACAAATCATTCCAACGCTACTTATGAATAATCGGGCTTCAACAGCCTTTAGTAGCGCAGTAGAATTGTTAGAATTAACCGTAAAAATTCATCATCTGAAATATACGATTTCATTAGCATTAGAACCAAGCAAACTTTCTGAAAAACCCATTCCTTTGACCGAAAAAGCTATGGACACATGGCTAAAACAAGTGTTTGAATTTAAACAAGGACATTTACGAGGTGAGAAAATGAATGAACTTATTGGAAATATCTTACTACTTCGCAAAGTATCGCTTTTTGCGACGTTATCTGCAGAGCTTCTACAGACGATTGCGTCCATTCTGCAACAGCGCAATATCGCAGCAAATGAAATCATTTTTCAACAAGGTGATTGGGGTGATGGCTTATACATTGTCGCCAAGGGTAGTATCAACATTGTTCAAAATGGACAGCTAATTAGAGTGTGCGGTCAGGATTCTTTTTTTGGTGAATTAGCTTTATTAGATGACGAGCCTCGTGCTGCATCTGCTATTGCCAGCGAAGATAGCAAGCTGTTTTTCGTGGAAAAAAGTGAGTTTACTCGATTAACTGATGAGGTACCCGATATCCTCAGAGCCGTTACAAAAACTGTACTTAGCTATTTACGTCATCCCACTGCAGCCACTAACACACCACATTAATTTCGATATTAAGCAGTAGCGAACTCAAGAGCACCTACGAGAGCGTTGACTATTTTATCTTGATCGCTGTGTGTTAAATACGGATGAAAGGGCAAGCTTAATACTTTGTTAGCCGCATTTTCGGCATTTTGCAAATGCTTCACATTTTGATATTCATCAAGAAATATTGGCTGTAAATGCAAAGGCACCGGATAATGCACAGCTGTCGGTATCCCCTGATCCTGTAATATTTTTTGAACTCGCTCTCGATCTTCAAGCTGTATAGTATACTGCGCATAAGCACTAAAATTTCCTGGTGAAATGTATGGAGTAGCAATATGCGGCTTTAGTAATTGATCATAACGTGCAGCAATCTCGGCGCGTTTTTCCAACTCATCAGGAAAAATAGCTAATTTAGATAACAAAATTGCGGCCTGCAAAGTATCAAAACGACCATTCAAGCCTAATCGAACATGATGATATCGGGAACGCTGACCATGATGACGAATTAATCGCATTTGATCAGCATAATTATCATCATTTGTAAAACATGCGCCGCCTTCACCATAGCATCCTAGTGGTTTTGCAGGAAAAAAGCTGGTGATACTAATATGTCCAAAACTGCCAGAACGTTTATTATTCTGACTTGCACCATAGCTTTGTGCAGCATCTTCAATCAATAATAAATTATTTTCTTTTGCAATATTTTCGATAATTGAATAATCGGCACACTGTCCATATAAATTAACCGGTAAAATGACTTTAGTTTTAGGTGTAATTGCAGCGGCTATTTTATGAGCATCAATATTATAGGTACGAGGATCAATATCTACAAAAACTGCTTTTGCGCCTAACATTTTAACCATGGATGCCGTAGCCACAAAAGTAAATGGTGTCGTGATCACTTCATCACCAGGCCCAATGTCCAGTGCCATCAAAGCAATTAAAAGAGCGTCAGTAGCACTCGCAACGGTGACGCAGTGTTTAACACCCGCAAACTCTGCCAATTGTTTCTCAAGCTCCACAACTTCAGGACCTAAAATAAATTGGCCATGCTCAAAGACAGCATCCATTCGAGCACGTACATCATCAGCCACTCGGAGGTATTGTGTTTTTAGATCGATAAACTGCATCACGATTACTCTCACCTTATAGTATTAATAAATTGGTGCGAGTATATACGATCGATTTCCAATGTAAAAGGGTAACTATACGCTCATGATGTATGACTCGCTTCGTCAATAGTTAGACTGACTCAGTAGACTCATGCGATTGATTGGCTCCCTGCTGTAACAAGTATTCTTTGTAGGAGTTCACAAGCCACAAATCAAATTCACTGTCTACATCAATCGATCTTTCACGAGGCATCACATAACCCGTAGTTTCCTGATTTACAAAGGTTTGTTCACAAAGCAACCATGGAATCTCGGCCACCGCAATCGCACCGTTAGGTACGTAACAAGCTTCATCATGATGATTCGGCAATGAAAACTGCCCTGGTACCGTCGGAACGAGCACACTGTAATTTGATAAGGTATAACCATTGCATTCACCATAAGTGGGTTCCGTCAAACTAATGCATGATTTGGCAGGATTACTGATGCAATTGAAAATGACATTATCAATATCATCCGAGGTCCGGAGCGGTGAAGACGGTGGTAAAACTACGATATAATCGTAGCCTGGCGTCATTTCTATTGCATGAATGATCGCATTGATCAGAGGGGTTGTTGCTTGTGCTAAGTGCTTAGGACGTAAAAAAGGAACATCGCACCCGTGATTCTTCGCCTCTTGAATAATTAAGAGGTCATCAGAAGACAAAATGAGTTGATCAATGTAACGTGATTTCTGTGCAACATTGATAGTCCATGCAAGTAATGATCGCCCAGCTACTTTCCGTAAATGCTTTCCTGCAACTTTCCTCGATTGCCCCCGTGCTGGAATAACTGCCAGTATTTTCTTTCCTTGCAACATACTGTATTCCTATAAATCTCTTGAATTCCATTCATTTCTGTTATCTATAAAAACAGTGGAATCTAGTAAACTTGAATTTGATTTAAAAGTCAACACTTACATCGCCTTCGATAAAAAAAAATTTTATTTACAACGCATGTGTTTTAACAAACGCAACTTTTGCTTCCTAGATGAGCAAAACCCGTCAATCTAGTTACGTAAGCATGAGAACGTTGAAGATTAGGAAAGAAGTCTAACGGTACTATCCAATTCGTCGCACAGGGACACCTACCATTCTATGCTTGGCAGGCACATCTTTAGTCACCACAGCACCAGCGCCGATAACAGCATCTTTACCAATAGTAACCCCCTGAATCACAACAGCCCCAGCCCCAATAAAAGCACCTGAACCAATACTGACGGCTCCGCAAATCACTGCGCCAGGAGAAATGTGCACATGTGAACCTATATTACAATCATGATCGACAACCGCGGACATATTGATCAACGCATTTTTTGCGATATGTACCCCCGGCATAAGCTTCGCACCAGCCATAATCAATACCCCCTGGGCAATTCCAACTTCTTCTGAAACTACTGCAGTCGGATGGATGAGGGTTTCGAATAAATATCCTGCTTTTGAGAAGTGATCATAAATTTCTTTACGTCGATTGGACGTTCCAATGGTGACTAGCCCGTTTACTAAGCGCACTTCACGCGGTGTGTATTTATAAATGTCTTCATCAATACCTATTACAGCTTCGCTCATAATTTCAGTGCCATTCAGGCCTTTATTCAAACCTGTACAGCCAATAATCTGACGATTGGATTGATGTAAAATATCGATCAACGCTTTAGAATGTCCACCTGCGCCTATCACAATGACCGGTAATTGACTCATAATGTGTTCCCTACAATAGATTGTCCTCTAACTAAAGACTAGGCGCTGTAATGCTGGCTGTCAAGGCAAGATCTGTCTATAATTGGAAAGCAATGATCATAAGGAGTCACTATGGATCTCTCTACATTAACCGCATTAGCCCCGATAGATGGACGTTACGCTGATAAAGTGAATGATCTACGAGAAATATTCAGTGAATTCGGGTTAATTCGCTACCGAACCATTGTAGAATTACGTTGGCTGCAAGCGTTAGCCGATAATCCTTCAATCAATGAAGTCCCTCCCCTTTCAAAAGACACTCTAGAATATTTAAATTCTATCATTGATAATTTTTCCGAAGCAGATGCTCAACGCATTAAAGACATAGAAAAAACGACACAACACGATGTAAAAGCAGTTGAATATTTTATCAAGGAAAAAATTAAGCATCATAAAATTCTTCAAGCATTAAGTGAATTTATTCATTTCGCGTGTACTTCGGAAGACATCAACAATGTTGCGTATGCATTAATGCTCAAAGAATCAAAAGACAAAATTCTACTGCCCATTTTTGATCAATTGACAAATAAGCTACGTGATATCACGCAAAAAACCGCCGAATTACCTATGCTAGCTCGAACTCACGGCCAACCCGCCAGCCCTACCACTTTGGGCAAAGAAATTGCCAATTTCATTTGGCGTTTAAATCGGCAAATTGATATTTATAAGGAAATTCCTATCTTTGCAAAATTCAATGGTGCCGTCGGAAATTTCAATGCACATGTTGTTGCGTACCCCGAGGTTAAGTGGCTGCAGTGGACTCAACAATTTATTCAAGAATTAGGTCTCACTCCGAATATTTATACAACACAAATTGAATCTCACGATGCCATCGCAGAAAGTTTTCACTCTATATCTCGAATTAATACGATTTTAATCGGTTTTTGTCGAGATATATGGAGTTACATTAGCTTAGGCTATTTTACACAGCAAACTGTACAAGAAGAAGTGGGTTCATCCACAATGCCACATAAAGTTAATCCAATCGATTTTGAAAATGCAGAAGGCAATTTAGGATTAGCAAATGCCTTATTGATTCATATGGCAGAGAAACTTCCTATTTCAAGATGGCAACGCGATTTAAGTGATTCTACTGTGATGCGAAATATGGGTACATGCATTGCACATTCCGTCATTGCGTATCAATCAATTATTCGTGGGTTAAATCGCTTATCACCAAACTCCACACGACTGGATGAAGATCTAGAAGAAAACTGGGAGGTTTTATCAGAGGCAATTCAAACTGTGATGCGACGCTATGGTATTGACGAACCCTACGAAAAATTAAAAGGCCTTACGCGTGGGCGACGAATCAATAAAAACGAATTGAAAGAATTTATTAATGCACTGACTATCCCTGCTCCTGCAAAAGAAGCATTACTAAATTTAACACCGCAAAAATACCTTGGCCTCGCCGCTCAACTTGCGAAGAAAGTATAGCTACGTTCGTTACTGAATTAATTTAGTGCGCTCTCGAAGTCGGCGTGAGAATCCGACTCAGGATAATAATTTTTATTTTTTAACGACCAACGTTAATCCGTCAGCAATCGGTAATAAACTTACATTAACGCGCGAATCATTCAGTATTTTCTTATTTAATGCATGAATGATTTGAACTTGCTCTGCTTCTGATTCAGCATTTAAAACTTTTCCCTCTTGAAATACATTATCCAATGCCATCACACCACCCACTCGCAACAACTTTAAACACAACTCATAATAAGAATCATAACTTTGTTTATCGGCATCAACAAAAACAAAATCAAAACTACCCTCTTCACCTTCGTTCAATAATGCTTTCAAAGAATCAACAGCGTAACCCAACTTCAAACTCACTTTATGATCTACACCTGCCGCTTTCCATGCTTGCTGAGCCATTTTTGTCCATTCTTTATTTGTATCTAAGCCGATGACTCGACCATCATCTGATAAGGCCATGGCCACCACCGTCGAACTGTAGCCAGTGAATACTCCCACATCCAGCGTTTTTTTCGCACCTAAAATTTGTACCAGCATTGCCATAAACTGCCCCTGCTCTGGGGCAATTTGCATACCACCTGTACTCATCTTTGCAGTACGCTCCCGTAGATCACGCAGCACCTCATGCTCTCTCAACGAGACACTCAACATATAATCGTACAACGTATCATTCATCGCTAGTGTTTGGTTTGCCATATTTCCTCACTTAAAACGTTATTCATTTAAGGAACATTGATTGTCCAATTGATTATAACGTCGATAAAACAAAAAATCTTTTCCACATCAATTTCACGCGATGAGATAATGTGCATTTTACAATAAGATGTTTTTCAAGAAGTGTTCTAATTGATCACATACTCGCTATCCGCTAGACTTAGTCAATGAGTAAAAACAGTATACCCAAAGCCCTTTTTGACACACTGACCAGTCTGGACGAACCAACTCCAGATTGCATTACTCACTATCTTGAAAATTTCACTATGCCCGAAGTGTTCGATGAATACAAACTCACAAAAGAATTTTTAGCAAGCTATGCAGGGTCACAAGATACATTCAATGCCTACAGAAAAGAGGTTGAACGATTTCTACAGTGGGCATGGATCATCGCCAAAAAAGCGGTTAAAAGTCTCGATCGTAATGATATTCGTCGCTATATTGAATTTGCTACCGACCCTCCCACCGAGTGGTTAACCGATAAAAGCGTTTCTCGATTTATCAATCACAACGGTGAACGGATTCAGAATACAGAATGGCGCCCGTTCGTGATACGAATCGGAAAAGCTCAACGTCGAGCAGGCCAAACGACTGAAGATGCTCAATATCATCTTCACGACCCTTCCCGTCGAGCCCTATTTGCGGGTCTCAGCACTTTCTTCACCTTCCTGCAGCAGGAAAGCTATATCGACGTAAACCCTGTCCAGCTTGTTCGACAAAAAGGCCGATTTTTGCAAAAACAACAAACGACTAGAGTCACTCGTAAATTAACGGATGTACAATGGGGCTATACAATTAATACTGTTGAGCATTTGGCACATGAGGATACTCAATATGAGCGTCATTTATTTATGATGTCCGCTTTTTATTTACTCGGTCTTCGAATTTCTGAATTAGCGGAAACACCCGGTCGCATTCCGTGCATGGGAGATTTTGCACCGGATAAACAAAGCCGCTGGTGGTTCACGACGGTAGGAAAAGGCAACAAAATCAGAGATATAGCAGTACCCGACGCCATGCTATCCTCATTAAAACGTTACCGCCTAAGCTTAGGCCTCCCTCCACTTCCTGCCCGCGGCGAACCCACCCCACTACTCAATAAACAACGCGGTCGCGGGGGCTTGGGTACACGTCAAATCCGTAATCTCGTGCAATTTTGCTTTGATCAAGCTATTCTTGAGCTAACACGTGACGGGCTAAATGACGAAGCCCAAGATTTAACGGTAGCGACAGTTCACTGGTTAAGACACACTGCTATTTCTGCCGATGTTGAACATCGACCTCGCGAACATGTTCGAGACGATGCCGGACATGAAAATATCAGCATCACTGATCGCTACATTGATATTGACCGAATTGCGCGACATGAGTCTGCGCGTACTAAAAGCTTGAAGTAACCATTCACCACCTTGGGTAGAATGGCCAAAACGTTCAGGTTTTATCCAGGACGTTTCCATCATGCGGTGAATAGTTACAGCTTGAAAAGGAAAAACGAGGAGACACTATGCTAGATTTTGAAATTGTTAAAAATCCAAAAACAGGTGAAATGACCATGAAAACATCATTAAGTGGAAAAGCATTATTGACATCTCCACAACTCAACAAAGGAACTGCCTTTACGAATGAAGAACGTCATCAATTTGGATTATTAGGCAAATTACCCGCCGCTGTTGAAACACTTTCCGAGCAAACCATGCGAGCGTTTTTGCAATATTCTGCATTTACCACCGATATACAAAAAAGCATTTATCTGCGCACACTTCACGAAACGAATGAAACGGTATTTTATAAACTCGTGATCGATCACATGAAAGAAATGATTCCTGTTTTATATACTCCTATTGTTGGAACGGCAGTTAAAACTCACAGCACAGAATTTCGTCGTCCACGAGGTCTTTATATTTCTTATCCAGATCGTGAATACATCAGAGAAATATTATCGAATAGGACACACCCTGAAATTGACGTGATCGTTGTCACTGATGGTGAAGGCGTATTAGGCATAGGGGATCAAGGTATTGGCGGAATCGATATTCCTATCGCAAAATTAATGGTTTACTCTATCGCCGCAGGAATTAATCCTTTGCGAACACTACCGATCATGTTAGACACAGGAACCAATAATCAAGTGCTTTTAGATGATCCTCTGTATTTAGGTTGGCGTCATAATCGAATTGCCGGTAAAGAATACGATGATTTTATTCGCATGTTCGTTGAGGAAGTAAAAAAACAATTTCCCGGCGTGTATTTACACTGGGAAGATTTTGGTCGAGATAATGCGCAGCGCAATTTAAATACTTATCGTAATGAAATTTGTTCATTCAACGATGATATTCAGGGAACGGGCGTTGTAACACTGGCAGCCATGCTTGCTGCAGTGCATGCCTCAGGCTCTTCAATCAAAGATCAACGCTTTGTCATTTTTGGTGCGGGAAGTGCAGGAATTGGAATTACACATCAAATATGCGATGCATTAATTCGAAATGGAATGAGCGAACAAGAAGCGCGTTCGCGTTTCTGGTTAATTTCGAGCAATGGACTAATTACAACGGATTCACCTGCACTTTCAGCTGAACGCGCCATGTACGCGCGTGATGCCGCAGAAATTAAATCTTGGAAAACTGCTGTACCAGGTGTAGCTCATTTGGAAGATGTCATTAATAACGTAAAGCCAACTGCACTCATAGGTTGTTCAACAGTCGGATCGGCCTTCACCGAATCTATTGTCAAAGCCATGGCATCCCATTGTGAACGGCCTATAATATTCCCACTATCAAATCCCACGGAACGAAGCGAAGCAACACCCGCTGATTTAATTGAGTGGACCCAAGGGAAAGCATTAATTGCCACCGGCAGTCCATTTGCACCTGTTTCTTTCCAAGGAAAAACCATTCCAATTGGCCAATGCAACAACGCACTGGTTTATCCTGGAATTGGATTAGGCATCATGGCCGTCAAAGCCAAACGTTTATCTGACGATATGCTCTGGGCTGCGTGCGAAGCGGCCGCACAATTCTCCCCCATTCTCAAAAACCCCGATGCCGCCCTGCTACCTCCGATTGAAGATGCCCGGCCGTTTTCCAATGTGATTGCTCTTGCCGTTGCCACCCAAGCAGTCAAAGAAGGCCTCGCCACTGTGCCAGATACAAGCAACCTTTCTGCTCTCATCGACGCGATCAAATGGGAACCAAAATATTTGAGGTATCACCTGGATATTGCATAAACAATCTACTACGAAGCAAAATATATAATTTTTTTACGATTATTATTGGTTTAACACTCATAAAAATTATTGATTTTAACAAAGTACTAACAACTAAAGATGCGACACCGCTGTCCAAGCACCTTTCCCTCGCAAATAAACGGGCATCGCGTCTTCAGGTGAAACAATCTGATTTAGATTAAACAACTGAGAGGCAATTTGTGATAAACATTCTGCTTTAGGAAAAATATCAATCGCTGGTTGAAAATCAAGTGTTTGAAGTCGTTCAGCCAATACTTGTGAATAAACGTTCCAAGCATCGCCCACCAGGCACCATTTATCATCACCTTCGGGCAATTCAACTTCGGAAGGCAGCCTTAATTGATCTTCTACTATTGCTTTCATCAAACCTGTTTTATCTTTTGAATAGGCAGCCCAATACACCTCATTCATACGTGCATCTTGTGCCACCAAAATCTTTTCGTGATTGAGTTCAGAATAAGCAGTTTGCGCAATAATTTGTAAAGATGACACTACAATGATTGGCAAGCTCGCCCCCACTGCCAGTCCCTGCGCTACCCCAACGCCTATTCTTAATCCAGTAAAACTACCCGGCCCTTGCCCTACGGCTATGGCATCTAAATCATGGAGTGTAATGCCTGCCTCTGCCAATAAAGAGTCAACCCATGGCAAAATCAGCTGCGCATGTTCGCGAGGCGCAATCTTATGTCGCTGAATAACTTTATCCTCTACGGACAAAGCCACCGTACACGCCGCTGTTGATGTATCGATTGAAAGTATTTTAGCCATACCGCATGTTATCACGCATGGAGGCATCAAGTAAAAAGATCTACTCTATATTATTAAAGAGTACTTACAGCCAGAACCTGTAAAATCTTTAATCGTGAGATACTGAAGGTGTGACAGCAGTTGGAGGCGGTACCAAAACTTTAATGTTGATGGTCGCGTCGTTTAAGCCTACATAACCTTGACTGTTGATATTATTGTAGGTAAAGCCAGACAGCCAAATAGGTACATAGTAAAAACGCAGCGATCCATGACGCCATTGATAATCCGTTTTACTTGAATCCAGATAAACAATATCACCTAAATAGCAGGCTTCAAGCTCAATTTTCTTTTTCCCTTTCTTTTCTTGTAGCTTCACAGAGCGACAGTGCCCCTGATACACAACTAACTTAGCGGGTTTATATTCAACTCTTTTTACAAAAGGTGGCATCTTCACGGTACCCCCTTCTATTTTTAGTTCAATTTTAGGTGTCGTTGAAGTTATTTTCGAACGTTCCTGCCAACTTTTTTCCTCTTGCCGTAAGTCTTTGATTCGTTGATAATTTTCTTGTAATTCTTGAATTTCAGGCATGCTTAATGAAGCCCATTCTTGAGCTGGCATACCATAGGGCGCTCCTGAACAACCCGCTATCACGCAAATTGCTAAAACCCCTGATAAATTCAGAGAAAAATAAATTCCGTATTTTAAAAATCGTATAGACATCAGAATGCTCGTTTATTTTTTTGTAGCTGTTTCTTGCACAGATAACGCAGACTGCGCCGTTGATGAAGAAGGTATTGTGGGTACAGTTGTCTCACCAACTTGAGCGGGCATGCTTGACTGGTCAGAATGAATATTTGCTGGACCGGCGGATGCACTAATGACGGCTTCAGAAGTGCTTGAAGAGCTTCCACTCTCAATGGGTGGAATATAACTAACCCCATCAGCCTCTACTTCAGACTCGTAACTATTAGCAATAGATCCCGCTTCAGAATTGGGTTGGGTATTACTCCCCATATCTGAACTTTGCACAGGCACTTTTTCAGACTCATGCATTTGATCTTTTGGAGGCTCTGTTTGTTTAGACTGCGCAGATGGAAGCGATGTTTGCTCAGTTGTCTTTTTATCATGACACCCTCCCACGGCCAAAGCTGCCACCAGTAGACTTGCCATTGAAATCTTTTGAAAATTCATGATGCTTCCTTTCTGTTAATAAAGAGTATCCAAAGGTAGATTATATCTTTGGGCAAAACTTTATCGCAAGTAGGAATCGAAAAATCAACAGCAAAAAAAAAGCCGAGTCTAGCCCAGCTTAGAAAGGTATTCGGTGTTCGGTCTGCTCCGGGCATCCATGCCCCAAGAACTCCTTGTTAACAGACCTACCCTACCTCTTACCTTTACATTTCAGCGTTTACCGCTAAAATGTTATTTGGACTAGTGATGGCAATCCTTTGCCGCCCTATTTCTTCCCTGAAGAACAATCCATGTTAGGGCACGTCACCAATCCCACATCGCTCATCCTTGAACGACTTAATGTAAATCTACCATATTACTAAAAACTCGCAAGTACACGTAAAATTACTTATAACAGCTCCCGCATTTGGCCCCCTCTGAGGCTTACTTAATATATCCTTATTTATCAATGAGTTACAATAATAATCGATTTTTACAGCCCTGTAGTCTCCGCGATAGACTTACCATGCTTTGAGACATCTCTCACAAAGGTTACAAGCAGACTCTGCGTCTAAATCTTTAATTTGATCATATAACTGACTGAAAATAAGAGATTTTTTACAATCCCTCCTTTGAGCAAGCAGAATCAATCGATCTAGTTCCAAAGATAACCCGTTTCGAAGCCTAATCTCAGACCATCCTGTGCCAAAACGAGACCAAGAAAAAAAAGATAATATAATTCAGTAAAAATATTTTTTGATGCTAAAAAAATTGCTCACAAAAACAAAAATAAAAGATTATCCACGCTTTTTTTCTGTGCAAAAATAATTCCATAAAAATTAATTAAGTAGTGATTTACAAGTGTTTTTTAAGTCTTTGATTTTAATTATAATCTACATTTTTATCTTCACGAACCAAGCGTAGCGATAACTGAGGTGTGAGAAAAAGCTTTTACATCGAGACTTTACACAAGCTAAGCTCAATTATCCTAGATTGGATAAAACTCACAGATTGTAGCCAAGGTCAGATAGAGAAAATAATTTTATACGCACGAGATTAGTTAAAAATCTGTGAGCTTGCATCCAGTGGCAAAGAACTACAAATTAATAATCATCAGACATATCTGGTGCCGATGTATTTTGAACTTGCCCCTTAGACTTTTTCACTTTAGCTTTATCTTTTAAGTCCTTGACATAAATATTAAAATCTTGCGACCCATAATTTAGCGCCAAAGAATTTCTAAAACTTTCACGCTGCTCGGGTGTCATGGATTTCACTTGAGCAGGAATCACTTTCTCAACGCTGACAATTGCGAAATCACCATCAGACAATGCAGTACTATCATATGATGCTGTTTTTTTCTGATCTGATGCACGTTGACGAAACGCCAGTTGGAGAATTTCCTGATTGATACCTTTCTCTTGGCGCCCTGCATTATTTTGTTGTTTCCAACTCAGATGATGAGCTCCCAAAAGATCTTGAGCATCATTTCCGCTACGCAATTTCTCTACCACCGTAGCAGTGACTTTCTCCATGGCAACCTGAGCTTCCTGACGTTTCAATATTGCCAGAATTTTATCTTTCACTTTATCGAGAGCTAAAACTTCCGCCGGTTGTGATGTTTTCATTCTAAGCACAACCAAACGCCCATTGCCTAAATCAATGGGTGAACTATTACTACCCTGTTGTAAAACTTCGTCACTAAATGCGGCTGAAACTATTTTTGGTGAAGCTTCAAGCCCTTCTTGATTTCCACGACGTGAAAATAGTCCTGTTGATTTCACCGACACCCCTAAAGCCTCAGCAATAGGCGTCAATGAATCAGGATGAGTAAATGCCAATTCTGCTAATTGATCGCTCAATGCAGTATATTCATGCTCTGCTTTTTGTTTCAATATCGCATCATTCACTTGAGTGCGAACAGCGCTTAATGGTTGTGGTTTTGCTTCTTGCACTGCCAATAATTTATACACCACAAATCCTTCAGGTTTTTGCTGCACAGGACTGACTTGTCCGACTTTCATGGTGGTTAATACTTTTACGACATCCACATTATCTTTGGCAGGACTTATCCATTCTGATTTCACATCAGAAGGCAAATCTTTCTCTTGTCCAAATTGAGACACTAAAAGATCTGCTCGAGCTTTAGCCGATTGAATATCGGCTTCTTTGGCACCCGTAGCAATAGGCACGACACCCTTAGCCACTTGCCATCGCATCGGGCTCGCAAAGGCCATTTGGTTATTTTGATAATAATCTTGAATTTCAGCATCAGTTACTTTTTGTTTCGTTTTAAGGGATTCAAGATCCAGTTCAACATAATCAACGCTCACTTGCGCTTCACTCTGATACTCTTTTTTATGCGCATCATAATAAGATTTAATCGCATCATCCTTGATACTTACCTCAGTCTCAAAATCTTTAACTGGAAGAATCAGGTATTTAAAGTCACGCTTTTGTTCTGCGATCTCATAAGCCTGGTCAATTTCGTTTGGCAAAGCAAATGCCGTCTGAATAACCCCTTCGCTGAACTGACTAATGGCAAGTGATCGGATCATATCTTGGTAGAAACTATTTTCTGAATAAGAAAGATTATAAATAACATGTTGAAAACGTTCTGGCGAAAATTGCCCATCGACTTGAAAAGCGGGCATAGACTCAATCACGCCTTGTAATGTTAAAGGACTAACCACAAAACCTGCCTTGCTCACACCTTGATACATCACAGTGCGCAAAATTAAGTCATTCAAGGCTTTTTGACGAAGCTGTTCTTGTAGCTCTGTCGTTAATCGTAAAGAAGTTCCGTATTGATTTAACAGTTGATTACGTTGACGATTATAAGCTGCTGTTAGATCGGATGTTCCAATTTTCTCACCATTAACGGTTGCAATTGAAGGATTAGTTCGATTGCTCACGAGATAATATTCAATTCCAAATAAGGCGAATGCAATACTAATTAGACCGATCAGAATTTTAGAAAACCACCCAACGAGATAATTCCTGAAGTGTTGCAACATAATCTAAGACCTCATACTGCTAGATTTATCGAAATGTTCTAATGGTGGATACAAAAAACGCGCCAGTGAAAGCGCGTTTGATGTATTGTCATTATGGCGGAGTGGACGGGACTCGAACCCGCGACCCCCGGCGTGACAGGCCGGTATTCTAACCAACTGAACTACCACTCCTAATTGGTGGGTGCTGAGGGGATCGAACCCCCGACATTCGCCTTGTAAGGGCGACGCTCTACCAGCTGAGCTAAGCACCCGGAAATGCTTCATCCACGCAATCGCTAGATTGAGGCATTTACTCGAAAGAAATTGTAACACAATTATTTCGTGTTAACTTCATCCTTCAACTGTTTTCCAGCAACAAATTTTGGCACTCTGGCCTTTTTAATTTGAATCTTTTCACCGGTTTGAGGATTACGTCCTTCACGTGCAGCACGCTCAGCCGTTTTAAAAGTTCCAAATCCAACCAGGGTAACAGTTTCACCCGATTTTAAAGTGCTGACCACAGCACCCGTAAACGCATCCAGTGCATCGCCAGCTTGACGTTTAGAAATGCCAGCTTGTGATGCAATTGCATTGATCAAATCTTCTTTGTTCATAATCTTTACTGCCCTCTTCCGTTGAAAAAACACGAGCAGCTAAATGCTAGCCCGACCCAGTCCCCGCGTTTATACCAATAGGTGGGCCATGCCGTCAAGCGATGTTTCACTCCAACAATATTTTCTCTAAAATATTTCATATCCCTCGCATTTCGTGAAGAGTTTTGTTAACCTTTTAGCAGAACCAATGAGTGGTTCTTTCAAAATCAAAAACGACGAGAGGATTAATCATGTCAAAAGCCAAGTTACCCCTGAATGAAGCAATAGGGCTATTCGAGAACGCGATCAAATTCCCAAGTAATGCTGACTACCATCAAAAGATTAGCCAATTGTCAGATTCAATGAAAAGATCTGCGGCGGAATGGAAAAAAGAAGATGGCTATACTTTACTACACTCTGTCGTTTTGAATTGGACAGATGATATTCGCGAATGGATCCTTCAAATCCTCTTGAACAATGGCGCGCAACCTGATGTTTATTATCAAGATATTGGAAAGCATCGCCACCCTCTCACACCTTTAACCTATGCTGCACTTGTTTTAAAAAATCCTGAGCTAACTGAGGAATTACTCAAAAAGTCTGCTTACCCTTTCGATATATTGAACGATGCGCTCGATTTTGATAATGCTCATGAGCTTATCTCAGAAACACTTCAAACATATCCAAAAGTTAAAGACTCAGTTAATAGACCAAGTGACGAATTACGGTCAGCACCCATTTTGAAAACTGCCCGAAAAAGGAATCAACGTACCTTTATGTGTTTAGTCACTCAAGGTCAAGCGGATATAACGATATGCACACACGAAGACAATAATATTTTTCATGAAATAGCGCTAGGCATAGCTCAAGACAATCCTGACAGAAATACACTCTCAGAGAGTGATAAATCTTTCATAGGTACTCTATTAGGACAAGATAATATCTCAACCTTGCTATTTAAAAAAAATAAACGTAGAGAATCGCCCATTACCCTCATCTGCGACTCAGGCCAAGATGCATTGCTACGTTAC
>JAKORL010000043.1 GCA_029777855.1 Pseudomonadota bacterium | reverse complement strand
GATTCCAGATATTTTTGCTTTAAGACTCGTGAATCATAGCGTTAAAGAGATTTCAGGCATTCCAGTATTGACGCTTTCAGAAACACCACTCATCGGTATGCGCCTGCTATTGAAGTCAGTTGTAGATAAAGTGCTATCCGTCTTGATATTGTTAATGATTTTTCCGATTCTCATCGCTGTGGCGATTGCAGTAAAACTAGACAGCCCAGGCCCGGTATTTTTTAGACAAAATCGCGCTGGCTGGAGCGGTAAATCATTTAAAATTTGGAAGTTTCGTAGCATGTACGTTCATCAGGAAGAGCCTGGCAAGTTAAAGCAAGCGACTAAGGGCGATAGCAGAATTACTCGTGTCGGTGCGTTTATTCGAAAAACCAGTCTGGATGAGTTACCACAAATCTTTAATGTGCTCACAGGCGACATGTCCTTAGTAGGTCCGCGTCCGCATGCGGTACAGCATGACAAAGAGTATTCTCAGCGAATTTTTGACTATTTTGCACGTCACCACATTAAACCTGGCATCACTGGATTAGCCCAAGTCAGAGGATTGAGGGGTGAAACAGTTGATATTGAACAAATGGTGCAGCGAATTGAATCCGATATTGAATACATCAATAATTGGTCTATTTGGTTGGATATTTCCATTCTATTCCGCACCGTATTTGCATTTACTGGCAAAGGCGCTTATTAGTAACTTAAATGCACGGTATGCAGGCAGAATTAAAATAATAAAGATGGTTACCAGATTTATTTAACAACTAAGTATCCGTTTAAACAAACTGGGATACTCCAAATGAGCTATTAATATCAATATGAGTTCCCCACTAAAATCTTTCAAACCACTACTCAGAGATTTGCTTGCTGAGTGTCTATTTTTATCAAGCATCAGCAATCCAAGCACATGTGCTAACAACAAGTTAACGATAGTAACTTTTCATCGCGTCTTGCCGGAGGAGCTACGACAAAAATATCCTTACCCAGGTATTTGCGTCACACCTGAAGAATTACGTTGGTTCTGCAATTTTTTTAATCAATTCTTTACCGTTGGATCACT
>JAKORL010000005.1 GCA_029777855.1 Pseudomonadota bacterium | reverse complement strand
TGGTCCTGTCTTCCACATAGACATAGCGGTAGTCCTCTACAATCAAAGTAATTCAATGATATTTTTATTTTTTATATCAATAATTCCTGAATACTCTGCGAACGATCTATTCAAAAACGAAATAACACAGTAAAGTCTGTTTTAAATTTAAGATAAGCTGAAAATAATCTTAAAGATTCGACTTTTACAGACATTTTTGTTACAATGCGTGCATTATGGAATTAACCGCTGTCAACGATCTCTCCACTGAAAAATTGTGTCAACTCGGCAAGTCTGTCGTGCGTGCAGAAATGCAAGCGATCGCTGCACTCATCGAGCGAATCGACGAAAATTTTGCCGAAGCTTGTCGTCTAATTTTGAATTCTGATGGTCGCGTTGTCGTCATCGGCATGGGAAAATCGGGTCATATTGGCGGAAAAATTGCGGCTACCCTCGCCAGCACGGGAACCCCTGCTTTTTTCTTACATCCTGGAGAAGCCAATCACGGCGATTTAGGGATGATCACTTATAGAGATATTGCCTTAACGATTTCAAATTCTGGCGAAACAGCAGAAATTGTTAGCTTACTTCCATTGATAAAAAACCTACAAATTCCAATGATTGCTATCACGGGAAATTCATCTTCGACTATGGCCAAACGAGCGGATGTGCATTTAAATATTGGCGTGGTTCAGGAAGCCTGCCCTCTGGGATTAGCGCCAACTTCCAGCACCACCGCTACCCTCGTCATGGGTGATGCTCTAGCGCTCACTTTACTCGAAGCCAAAGGCTTCACCGCCCAAGATTACGCACGTTATCACCCAGCGGGTAATTTAGGTAAACGATTATTGCTGCGCATCGAAGATGTGATGCGACGCGATCAAGCTATCCCACGTATTCACTTCGAAGCTTCCGTACAAGACGCATTAATTGAAATGACTCAAAAACAACTGGGCATGACTTCCGTGCAAGACGCCTCAGGGAATCTCGTTGGCATTTACACTGACGGCGACCTACGGCGCACACTCAATCAAGGTCTTGATATTCACCAAACGATGATAAAACAGGTGATGACCCAAAATTACAAAAAAATATCACCCCAAATGCTCGCCTATGATGCTCTCATGATGATGGAAAACCACAAAGTCACTTCTATTCTAGTGGTCGATGAACAACACACCTTGCTGGGTGTGGCGCACATTCACGACCTACTCAATGCCGGACTCTAGCACAATGCAGAATTCACTCAATAAGAAATACGCATCCCCTTGTTTAATAAGAAAAAATTTAATGTTGGCTACATCATGACCCGCTCTAGCGCATTGAGTTATGCGATCGTAATACTCGTGATTGCAGCCAGTGCTTTTATCTTTTGGCAAGTGAACGGCGAAAAAAATAAAGAATTTGACCAAACACCTAAACCTGAACACCATGATTCTTATATTATTGGTGCTCGCTACCACAGCACCGATGCCAATGGTAATCTTCATGAAAAACTGCATGTGAGCAGTGCAAAACATTTCCCTTACCAAAATTCCTCAGAGCTTCACGAACCCGCACTGGATTTTTTTGGCCAACATGGCGAAACATGGCATATTCATGCTAGAAAAGGCACCAGCAATCAAGGCAGCGACTTAGTCGTTTTATACGATAATGTTCAGATCGAACATCGCGCTCGTAAAGAAGCACCGCCCGTTGTTATCACAACCGATAAACTGATCGTTCACCCCAACCTAAAAACCGCCGACAGCGATTCAGTCGTAACCATCACGTATCCTCAAATTGTTCTACGCGGCAAAGGATTGCATGGCGATATGAAAGCTGGCACATTAAAACTCTTAACCGATATAAGAGGACAGTATGAACCGATTGCTCCCAATACTCATTCTGGCGATAATTCCCACTCTAAGCTTCGCCCTGCCCTCTGATTCTCAATTGCCTATCACAATTACTTCTGATGCCGCGCAATTTAACCAACGCTCTTATACCTTAACCTATCAAGGTCATGTGATTGCAAAACAAGGCACCACACAACTCAATGCCGATGAAATTGTGGTCCACTTTAATCATGACAATAAAATTGACCAGATGCAGGCGACGGGACATCCAGCCGTTTATAGCACGCTGACCAGCCCACAAAAACCCCGCCTATACGCCTCAGCCAATACCATCGAGTTCAACCCTCTACAATCAACAGTGCAGTTATTAGACAATGGGCAAGTATCACAAGGGGGAAACATCATGAAATCACCTCATATCGTGATTGATATTGCGAAGGAAACCGTGACTTCCAAACCATCGGCGAAAGGGAAAACGACTATTGTCTTAGAACCGGTAAGGTAAGGGGGTAAGGAAGGGGTCAGATCTACGTTTGATGGGTACTCATGCAAATCGTACTTTATATTTGCTTGAGTACCCATCAAACGTAGATCTGACCCCTTCCTTGTTGCCTAGATAAATATTAGATCTGCCCCCTTCCCTCTGGTACAATGCCCTTTAAGCGAATCAAAGTGTGAAATGAAATGACAAACTCAGTTGAAATCAAAAATATTGTTTTAATCCGGCGTAAAAGACGTCTAGTGAACAACGTCTCGTTGGTCGTACACCCCAGTGAAATTGTCGGACTATTAGGACCCAATGGCGCAGGTAAAACCACCATATTTGAAACCATCATCGGACTGAACCATCCCAATAAAGGTCAGATATTAATTAACAATACCGATATCAGCGCACTATCCGAATCTTCACGTGCCAGAATGGGATTAGGTTACCTGCCACAAGAAAATTCTATACATCGTGGCCTCACAGTTGCAGAAAATATTTTGGCCCCTCTTCAACTTCGTAAAGAATTATCCCGCCACGAACAACAAACAATACTCGACGATTTATTGCACGAATTTAATATCGCTCATTTACGTCACAGCAAAGGTGCAACACTGTCGGGTGGTGAAAGACGCCGCACAGAAATTGCACGCGCTCTTGCGTCTAATCCTTCCTGCATTTTACTCGACGAACCTTTTGCAGGCGTCGATCCACTGTCCGTGGAAGAAATCAAAAAAATGATTATTCACCTTAAACAACGTGGGCTCGGTATTTTAATTACTGATCACAATGTTCGTGAAACGCTGGATATTTGCGAACGCGCATATATTCTCAACAATGGTGAAATAATCGCCGAAGGTTCACCCAAAGCCATTCTTCAAAATCAAAAAGTCCGCGATGTTTATCTCGGCCATGATTTTGCATTGCATAAACAAGAAGAAGCTACTACATAACCAGTAAATCCAGCCTATCATTAGACTCAATATTTGAGAACAAGAAGAGAACATATAGATTGTCATATCCGCCCTTACCCTTATCAGGGCTAGAGACAAACCTCAAAAATAGGAGTATAATGCTTTCCTTTTAGTCATTAGAGGGGGAATAATGCAACTTCAGCTTACTGGGCAAAATATTGAAATCACAGATTCATTGCGCGAATTCACGGAAAGTAAATTTCAACGTCTCACACGTCAACACGATCGCATCACCAACATCCACGTCGTACTGGCCGTCAACAAACTGGTCCACTTCGTAGAAGCCAAAGTTCATATCCCTGGTGCAGAGCTTCATGCCGAATCAGAATCGGATGATATGCACAAATCAATTTTGAATGTCATTGACAAACTGCTTCGTCAAATTGAAAAATACA
The DNA here is from genome assembly GCA_029777855.1 of Pseudomonadota bacterium. Classification (GTDB taxonomy): domain Bacteria; phylum Pseudomonadota; class Gammaproteobacteria; order JAIEPX01; family JAIEPX01; genus JAIEPX01. The sequence continues at coordinate 8,008 of JAKORL010000005.1, read as the reverse complement.
AAGACAAACACTAATCATCCCAATGAACATCACAAAATTTCTTACAGCATCAAACTTTGCAGCAAACGTTAATTGCGTCAGCAAAAAAAGTGCACTGGAAAATGTGTGCTTACTGGCTACTCAAGGTATTTCATCCATCAAACAAAAAGATGCGCTCAATGCATTAATTGAAAGAGAAAAATTAGGCAGCACTGCCATCGGATATGGTGTTGCACTTCCTCATGCTCGACTGGATGGGATCGACAGACCGCTCGCGGCGCTCATTCATTTAACTTCTCCAATTAATTTCGACTCTCCAGACGACGAACCTGTTGATCTGTTGTTTGGTTTACTCATTCCGGTCGAAAATACTGACGAACACTTAAAAATTCTTTCAAAACTCGCTGAGCTTTTTTCTATTAAATCATTTCGTGAACAATTACGTAACGCAAAAACAAATGAAGACCTATTTCAGATAATGACAGGAAAAGCGGTATGAATAGTCACACAACTAGCGGCTTACTTATGAGCGTCTACAATCACGGAATTTTTATTATCGGCCCTAGCGGAATCGGAAAAAGTGAATTAGCCCTGAATCTTATCGACCGAGGTCATCAATTGGTGAGTGACGATGCCGTTAAGTTAGAAAAAACAGACGATCAAATAATAGGAAGCTCTCCCGATATTCTTTTTGGGTGCATAAATATTCGAGAATTAGGCATTATTCACGTCGAACAATACTACGGCGTCTCTGCATTATGTAAAAAGCAGACAATAGACCTTATAATTGACCTCTTACCTCACGAACCAAAACAATCTCTAGCCCCTTTACCACTTGAATATACAACGCACTTAATTCTTGATATAGAACTACCCTACGTTCAACTCACAGCAGCCCCCTCACGTCACCTTGCCTTACTGATCGAACTAGCCACGATGCAAGCAATTCAACGTAAAAAAGGTTTTGATTTTAATCAAACATTTATTGCAAAAACCAACGAAAAAATGGGGCAACCCTCATGAGCGTAGCGGTTCTAATTGTAAGTCACCACAATATTGGCAAGGCTTTAGCGGATGCGGTTGATACTGCATTTAGTCATCAATTACCTTTAAAACTCTCTACCGTCGGAGTTCCATCCGATGCAGATCCCGATAAATTAAAAGTATTGGTAAAAAATGCAATTGCAAAATTAGATTCTGGCGATGGTGTTTTAATTTTAACAGATTTATATGGTTCTACACCCTCGAATATTTGCAAAGACAATCTAGATAATACTCATGTTCGTATTGTGACCGGATTAAATTTACCCATGTTATTACGCGTAATGAATTATCCTAATTTACCCCTCGATGAAATCGCCGCCAATGCCGTAGAAGGTGGACAAGGTGGAATTGTGGAATGTCGATCAGACGATTCGGAAAAAAAAGATGCTGCATGAAAAAGTAATCATCATCAATAAACTTGGCTTACATGCGCGGGCGTGCATTAAACTCGTCAATGTTGCCAATCATTTCTCTTCAGAATCCCAACTTACCCGCGACAACAAAACAGTCAACTGCAAAAGTATTATGGGAATCATGATGCTGGGAGCCTCTAAAGGCACTGAACTCGAACTCACTGTCTCAGGCCCCGACGAGCTCGAAGCCATCACTCAAATCAAAGCCCTTATCCAAAACCGCTTCGACGAAGCGGAATAGTGAAGGGGAAGGTGTCAAAAGAAGGTGTCAGATCTAATATTTAACCAGCAAACACTGAGGTGGGATATATGACTCAGTAATAATAGCTGGATTAATATTAGATCTGACACCTTCTTTTGACACCTTCCCCTTCTCTCTCTTAATGTGCCCGTGTATCATCCGATCGTTTAGGCTTTTTACGCATCTTTTTTGAAGCCACAACTTCAAGAGGCGCTTGGGATTCAGCGGCCAAAGGTTGGGGTTGATAGGTTAATGCGACTTCTAAAACCTGATCAATCCAGCGCACAGGGATAATTTCCAATCCATGAGTAATATTTTTAGGAATTTCTTTTAACTCGGGTTGATTTTCAGAAGGAATCATCACTTTTTTAATTCGTCCACGATGTGCAGCAATTAATTTTTCTTTTAATCCACCGATAGGTAACACTTCACCACGTAATGTAATTTCACCCGTCATCGCCACATCAGCGCGTACAGGAATTTTTGTGATAGCAGACACAATAGCCGTCACCATACCAACACCTGCGCTGGGGCCATCTTTAGGCGTAGCGCCTTCTGGTACGTGAATATGAATATCATTGTCTTGGAAAAATTTATCGGAAATTCCAAGCACGTGTGAACGTGAACGAACCACAGTCATAGCCGCTTGGATAGATTCTTGCATGACATCACCCAATCGTCCGGTAATCGTTGTTTTACCTTTACCTGGCATAACAGCTGATTCTATTTTTAATAATTCTCCACCCACTTCAGTCCATGCCAATCCTGTGACCTGACCAATTTGATTTTGCTCTTCAGCAGAACCGTAGCGGAATTTTTTCACACCTAAATATTTTTCAATGTTGCCACCTTTAACTATCACTTTCTTGGCTTTACCTTTTTTGTTGCTAAAATAAAGCTCTTTAACAACCTTACGACAAATTTTAGCTAGATCACGTTCCAAATTACGAACGCCAGCTTCACGTGTATAATGTCGAATAATTTCAAGTACGCCACTCTCAGTGATGTTGATTTCTTCAGGTTTCAAACCGGCCTGTTCCATTTGTTTAGGCACGAGATATCGTAATGAAATATTTAATTTTTCGTCTTCGGTGTAACCCGCTAATCGAATAACTTCCATACGGTCTAATAATGCAGGTGGAATATTCAAAGAATTTGAGGTTGCAATAAACATTACATCTGACAAATCATAATCGACTTCTAAATAATGATCATTGAATGCATGATTTTGCTCTGGATCTAATACCTCCAATAATGCAGAGGCTGGATCACCTCTAAAATCCATAGCCATTTTATCAACTTCGTCAAGCATGAATAAGGGATTGCGAACCTTAACCTTCGCTAATTTTTGGATAATTTTACCGGGTAATGAGCCTATATACGTCCTGCGATGCCCACGAATTTCGGCTTCATCTCGAATACCTCCGAGTGAAATTCGCACGAACTCCCGGCCTGTGGCTCTAGCAATAGATTCACCCAGTGATGTTTTACCCACCCCTGGAGGCCCTACTAAACACAATATTGGCCCTTTGACTTTCTTAGCGCGTTGTTGAACGGCTAAATATTCAATAATGCGTTCTTTAACACGCTCTAATCCAAAATGATCGTGTTCTAACACAGCTTCTGCTTTTGCCAAATCAGAGCTCACATTGGTTTTTTTCTTCCAAGGCACAGACAACAACCAATCGAGATAGTTTCTAGAGACGGTCGCTTCCGCTGACATCAGAGGCATCATCTTTAATTTATTCATTTCCGCCATTGCTTTAGCTTTGGCTTCTTGAGGCATGCCTGCTTTATTAATTTTATCTTCCAGCTGTTCTAATTCTGTCATTCCGGTTGTGTCATCAATTTCTCCCAACTCTTTTTGAATTGCTTTCATTTTTTCGTTGAGATAATACTCGCGTTGACTTTTTTCCATTTGAGATTTAACGCGCTTTTGCACCTTTTTATCAAGTCGCATTTTATCAATTTCAGCCTCAAAATGAACAAGTACTAATTCTAGTCGAGCACGAATATTACGAGCTTCTAAAATCATTTGTTTATCGTGTAGACTCAGAGGAACATGGGCAGCGATGGTATCTGCCAACCGTGCAGGATTTTCTATACCCGCTAATGAATTTAAAATTTCGGGTGGAATACGTTTATTTATTTTCACATATTCTTCAAAACACGTTAACAAGGAACGAATAATAATAGACAAATCTTCATCGGCTTGTATTAGTTCATGTACAAAGGAAATTTCAGCCGTTGAATAGTCAGTGCCCTCACTAAAATTAACAACATCGGCACGCTGATTGCCTTCAACCAAAACCTTGACTGTTCCATCCGGTAATTTGAGCATCTGCAAAATCGTTGATAAAGTGCCTACTTGATACATGTCTTGTGTTTTAGGGTCGTTAATTCCCCCTTCTTTTTGGGCCACAAGAAATATTTGTTTATCGCCTTCCATCGCAACTTCTAACGCTTTAATAGATTTTGCCCTTCCGACAAAAAGTGGAATGACCATATGCGGATAAACGACTACATCACGTAGTGGTAATACTGGATAGACCATTGGCTTGTTGGTAGTCATCTTAACGCTCTCCCTTTTTTGCTGATTTTGGTACCGAAGATTGACTCGCAGAAGCATCTGCTTGAATTTTTGAGCCAACTTCACCTTCACCCGCATAAATTAATAAAGGTGCACTTTTCCCTTGAATCACTGATGCATCAATGACCACTTTCTTCAAATTTTCAATTGATGGCAATTCGAACATCGTATCTAACAACACATGTTCTAATATTGAGCGTAATCCACGTGCTCCTGATTTTCTCGCCATTGATCGTTTCGCAATTTCACGTAACGCATCAGGCCTGAATTCCAATTCGACATCTTCCATGCCAAATAATTTTGCATATTGCTTCGTTAATGCATTGCGAGGTTCTGTTAAAATAGACATTAACGCTTCTTCGTTTAATTCATCAAGAACAGCGATCACTGGCAATCGACCAATAAATTCAGGAATTAATCCAAAACGAATTAAATCTTCAGGTTCAACTTGTTTCATTAATTCACTTAATAATTTTTGATCTTTTTGACTATGCACATTCGCTGAAAAACCGATTCCGCTTTTTTCTGTACGGTGACGAATAATTTTATCTAAATCAGAAAAAGCACCACCGCAAATAAATAATATATTTGAGGTGTTAACATGCAGAAACTCTTGCTGAGGATGCTTACGTCCACCTTGAGGAGGAATACTCGCAACAGTACCTTCGATTAATTTCAATAAAGCTTGTTGAACTCCCTCGCCCGAAACATCTCGAGTGATCGAAGGATTTTCTGACTTGCGTGAAATCTTATCGATTTCATCGATATAGACAATACCGTTTTGAGCTTTTTCTACGCTATAATCGCAATTTTGCAATAGCTTTTGAATAATGTTTTCTACATCTTCACCAACATAACCCGCTTCAGTTAATGTTGTAGCATCGGCAATCGTGAAGGGAACATCAAGAATCTTAGCTAAGGTTTGAGCTAATAATGTTTTACCGGACCCGGTTGGACCAATCAATAAAATATTACTCTTGCCTAACTCAACGTCATTATTACCCGGATCACTGCTAAGTCTCTTGTAGTGATTATAGACTGCAACGGACAATGCCTTTTTGGCAAAATCTTGTCCTATGACATATTCATCCAAAGCCACTTTGATTTCAGTCGGGGTAGGTAATTTAGTCGCTGTGTTTGGCTCTGTAGCACTACCTGCTTCTTCTCGAATGATATCATTACACAAAGCAACGCATTCATCGCAAACAAAAACACCAGGACCCGCGATCAATTTCCGTACATCGTGCTGGCTTTTATTACAAAAAGAACAGTACATACCTTTCATTTCGTCACCCATTTGTCACCTCTCTTTAGCCTTATATGGGGTCAATTCTCACAATTACAATTATAGATCGAATATCCAATTTTGTCTGGAAAGACAACGGACGTGATTGCTGGACCAAAGTGGGCTGTATCAGGCAATCTCTACCTTTGGCAGCATAGCACCTGCATCGGCACGTGAAGCAATGATGGCATCTACAAGGCCGTAGGCTACGGCTTGCTCTGCCGACATGTAATGGTCTCTATTGAGATCTTTTTCAATAATATCAGGTGACTTACCTGTGTGTTTGGAGTAAACCGCGTTCACTTGATCACTCACCCGTTGAGTTTCTCGGGCATGAATCTGAATATCAGTGCCTTGCCCTTGATATCCCCCTAACACTTGGTGAACCATCACGGTAGAATTCGGCAAACAAAAACGTTTTCCTTTGGCTCCGGCGCATAATATCAATGATGCAATGCTAGCTCCAAGCCCTAGACACAAAGTGCTCACATCCGGCTTAATGAATTGCATTGTATCGTAAATGGCCATACCGGCCGTTACGTGTCCACCGGGCGAATTAATATATAGGCTGATATCTTTATCTGGATTTTCAGATTCTAAAAACAGTAATTGAGCAATCACCAAATTAGCCATGTGTGGCTCAACTTCTCCGACCAAAAAAACAACTCGCTCTTTTAATAATCGAGAATAAATATCATAGGCACGCTCACCACGAGCTGATTGCTCAACGACCATTGGGACTAATTGATTTGTAAACATAACACTATTCTTCCTCGTGTTTGGGATTCATAAATTCATCGTAAGATAATTGTTTTTCAATTACCTCAACTTCTTCCAAGAATTTTTCAACAACTTGCTCTTCAAGCACATTAGACCGAAAATAATCCATACTGCGTGGATTCTTTTTATACATATCGATTAATTGTGAAGGATGCTCGTAAGATGCAGCGAATTCTTCTAATTTAGCTGTCACTCGGTCTTCATCCACCTTTAATCCAAAACTGTCTATAGCCTCAGAGAATAAAAGCCCTAGTTTTACATTTTGAATGGCTTTTTCTTCAAAATGCTCTCGAGGTAAAGAATCGATTAATTTTTTATTTTTACCGCCCATTCGCTCTAAAAATTCTTCTTGTGACCGTCTAATTTCTCGGTCAATAAGCGCTACAGGAATTTCAAAAATATTTTTCTCGATCAAAACCTTCATGAGATCTTGTTTCACTCGATCTTTACTGCGTTGCTCAATATCTTTTCGCATATTCTCTTCGATATCTTTTCGTAACGCAGAAATTCCACCTTCCTTAACGCCGAATTTCTTTGCAAATTCTTCGTTCATTTCAGGAAGCTCGGGAGTAGAAATCTTGTGCACAGTGACATCAAATTCAGCGGATTTACCAGAAAAATCTTTTGCATGGTAATCTTCAGGAAATTTTAAAGATAATGTGCGTTGTTGGTTTTTCTCGATTCCAATTAATCCGTCTTCAAAACCAGGAATCATCATTTTGCTGCCCAATTCTAATTCCACATCTTTTGCACTTCCACCTTCGAATTCTTTTCCATCAATTTTACCAACAAAATCGATGACGAGCTTATCACCCAGTTTTGCAGGCCCATTACCTTCCACCCATTTGGCATGCTGCCGTTGCATTTTATCAAGCATTTTATCAACATCAGCGGATGAAACTTTTGTTGAATTACGTTGGATTTTAATCCCTTTAAGTGAAGCCAATTTGAATTCAGGGTATACTTCGAAGATGGCAGCACATTGCACTTGTTGATCAGCATCAGTCGGTAAAAATTCGAATTGAGGAGAGCTTGCGATTTTTAATTCTTGTTCTTTGACTATATTTTCAAGTCTATCGCCTACAAGCTTGTTAATGACATCATCGCGCACTGATTTACCATATCGACGTTTGATTTCATTGACAGGCACTTTTCCAGGTCGAAATCCTTTCAATTTAACTTTGCCGGTTAATTCCTCAAGTTGCTTCTGCACTTCTTGAGCGATATCTTGATCAGGTATGGAAACCGTAATCTTCCGTTTTAATTCACTAATTCTCTCTACCACTGACATTGTTTTAGACCTCTACAAATTAACAACTAAATGAATGGTGCGAGAGGAGAGACTCGAACTCTCACAGGTTACCCCACTGGAACCTAAATCCAGCGCGTCTACCAATTCCGCCACTCTCGCAGACTTTCCACCGTCTGGTGGGCCGTGTAGGTTTCGAACCTACGACCCGCTGATTAAGAGTCAGCTGCTCTACCAACTGAGCTAACGGCCCAAAGGAAGATGGGGTGAGTGATGGGACTTGAACCCACGACCACCGGAATCACAATCCGGCGCTCTACCAACTGAGCTACACCCACCAAGACTTTGCCTAACGTCATCTGGCGCGCCAGGCAGGACTCGAACCTGCAACCCCCGGCTTAGAAGGCCGGTGCTCTATCCGGTTGAG
>JAKORL010000042.1 GCA_029777855.1 Pseudomonadota bacterium | reverse complement strand
TGCCATTGACTATGTACAATCACGCGGCATCAGCAAAGAAATTATTCGACATTTTGGTATTGGTTACGCCCCACCCGGCTGGGATAATCTATTAAATCATTTGGGACAATCATCAGAGCAAAGACAATTACTATTAGGCGCAGGATTAATCATCGAAAAATCACAAGGAAAATATTACGATCGATTTCGCGATCGTTTAATGTTTCCAATACGAAATTTGCGTGGACAAATTATTGGATTTGGCGGACGCACACTCGGCGATGAAACACCCAAATATCTCAATTCACCTGAAACAGCCTTATTTCACAAAGGCACTGAATTGTATGGTTTGTATGAGGCTCGTCAAAGCAATAAAGAACTTGAACAAATAATCATTGTTGAAGGGTATATGGATGTGATCAGCCTTACTCAGTATGGCGTTACAAATGCCGTTGCAACACTCGGCACGGCAACAACTTCTCAACATCTACAACGCTTATTTCGATACACATCCAATATCGTTTTTTGTTTTGATGGGGACACGGCCGGGCAAAACGCTGCGATTCGAGCACTAGAAACAGCATTACCGATTATTCGTGATGGCCATAATGTTTCTTTTGTTCATTTACCCGACGATGAAGATCCCGATAGTTTTATACGTCAATTCGGCCCTGTGGAATGGGAATTGATGCTTGAAAATGCAAAACCTCTACCAGATGTACTTTTTAATCATTTATCCCAAAATATCGATATTAGTACGATTGCCGGTAAAGCAAAATTTGCAAAAGATGCTCGTGAATTACTAAAAAAAATGCCTGAGGGTGTTTATCAACATTTATTGCAAGAAAGCTTAGCGTCTAAAATCGGATTAACCATTGAGGCATTGAATGCTCCCGATGAAATCAAACAACCAATCACTGCTCAACCACAAAAACCACAAGAAACAGGTATTCCTTCACAATTACGTAATGCCATGTCGATGATTATTCATGATCCATCATTAGCGAGTAAAATTGAATTGCCCAGTAAATTAATCAGCTCCGCTATTCCGGGCGTTGATTTACTCAATCAATTGTACCGTATTTGTCATGATCAACCTACTCTATCAACGGGCGCTTTATTGAGTTATTGGGATGAGCACCCTGCTCGTTCTCTTATTGGTCATTTAGCTAGTCTTGAGCCTCTTATTCCACAACAAGCCTGGTTGGAAGAATTAATAGGAATAATTAATCACCTCAACTCTCGTTTAATCGAATCTGAAATTAATGCATTAATGCAAAAAGTCTCTACCGATAGTTTGACAGCTGATGAAAAACAACAATTAAAAAAATTACTTGAAGAAAAAGTTGTTTGATTGCTTTTTTGAATGTAGAAATCAAAATCCCACTTGATGCACCACCCTCTCAGGTTTGACGTTAACCTCCATCGCTCAATGGCCCATCCCGCTATCATCCTGATACCTATTCGCTCCAGAGGTTAACGT
>JAKORL010000041.1 GCA_029777855.1 Pseudomonadota bacterium | reverse complement strand
TCTTCGTGTAATTACCCTCAACCAGCAAGTACGGGATCAAGCCTTCATCCCCCGTGAGCGTTAATTGGGCACCACCAAATTTTGCGGGGATCGTGCCGTCATTTTTCACTTGAAACTTCAGAATGCTGCCTGCGCCGGGATACAGGTTGCCTATGCGACACTTGATCAGGTTGCCCTGAACATCTTGTATTTCAGGCTCAACAAGAGGATAGGGGCCGTATGCCGCAGGGATAAATTCTGTGCGAATAAAATTCACATCGAACTTCCCTGTTTCGACCGTCCCGGACACCGTCAACGTGTCGTTCCACCAGGCATAACCGATCCCCAGCATCATTACTGAACAAACTAACACAGCGATTAATAATCTCGCTTTTTTCATTAATTATCAATCTCCATTCTAAATTAAAAGGACGCTTATGATGTGACAAGGTGCTTTTTAAGCATTTACCTGTTTATTTCATTAAATTGCACCCAGTCGAATGTAAGATTAAATGTTACTGTTTGACCTTGCAGATTATTGGAAAGTTCCGGATTTACCTTGAAGTTAACAGTGCCAGCAAGTGTTTGATTAGATGCAATTTTAACGCTATCCAAATTACTTACGATATTGGCTACCCACTGGCTAAATGTAGTATCATAGGTACCATTATTATCGGTGTCTACCAAAATAGCGTTCGCATATTCGTTAGAATTAATGTTAGAATTAATGTTAGCAATTTCTGCTTTCCCTATTTTAACAGGAATACTGCCGTTGTTTACAAACCCTGAAGTAACACTAAATTCAGCTCCCGGATAAAGATTACCGACTGTAAAATTGATGCAATCAACGCCATCATCATCTTGTTCCGAATTTACACTAATGTCCAAATAATTTTCCGCACCTATTTTCTCAATTCTTGTGTTTACAAAATCCACATCAAATGTTCCCGTTTTAACAGTACCGTTAACAGTCAGAACATTGTTCCACCAGGCGTAACCGACCCCCATCATCATTACTGCACATACTAACACAGCGATTAATAATCTTGATTTTTTCATAAATGATCAATCTCCCTTCTCTTCTTTGTAATTGATCTTTTTTTACTTTTTTCTGCGTTAACATGATGTCAATATG
>JAKORL010000004.1 GCA_029777855.1 Pseudomonadota bacterium | reverse complement strand
AATCTGACTTCTCCGGGCTTTAGGCTAGTAAGAAGCGGTGTATGCCCCAACATAACACCAAGTTCACCCAAGGCCCCTGTGACTACCACAGATTGCACTAAGCCTGAAAAAATTTCTTTTTCAGCGCTCACTATGTCTAGATGAATTGACACACTCATGACTCCAAACCTCTAACTATTCACCACAAGATACAAGCTCTCATATTTTACCAATCTCGGGCGTATAAAATAATTTTAAATCCTCATTAACTAAAGTGTTAACTCTGGTATTAAAATAATCTTCCCAACCCGATCTTGTCTAAAATTTGTGGGCTTTAGCCATTCTAGCCAACAGGCTGAATGATTACCCAAACCTTAATTCTTAAAGCTCTTCAGCTTTTTTCACCACTTCATCAATCGTTCCAACCATGTAAAACGCTTGTTCAGGAATGTGGTCATATTCGCCCGCGATAATGGCCTTAAATCCTCGAATGGTTTCACTCAGTGGTACATACTTTCCAGGAGAACCAGTAAATACTTCGGCAACGAAAAAGGGTTGTGATAAAAAGCGCTGAATTTTTCGTGCTCGCTGAACGGTTGATTTATCTTCTTCAGACAATTCATCCATACCTAAAATCGCAATAATATCTTTCAACTCTTTATAACGCTGCAATGTACTTTGAACGGCACGCGCTGTGTCGTAATGATCTTGCCCGATGACCAACGGATCTAATTGACGACTTGTGGAATCGAGCGGATCGATTGCAGGATAAATTCCCAGCTCCGCAATTTGTCGAGACAATACAACGGTTGCATCCAAGTGACCAAAAGTTGTAGCAGGAGATGGATCTGTTAAGTCATCCGCTGGTACATAGACCGCTTGTATCGACGTAATAGAACCTGTTTTTGTAGAGGTGATTCGTTCTTGCAACGCACCCATTTCTGCCGCTAATGTAGGCTGATAACCTACCGCCGAAGGCATACGTCCCAACAAGGCAGATACCTCAGTACCCGCTAAGGTATAACGATAAATATTGTCGATAAATAACAACACGTCTCGTCCCTCATCACGGAAATTCTCTGCAATTGTTAAGCCTGTTAATGCAACTCGGAGACGGTTTCCAGGAGGTTCATTCATCTGACCGTACACCAACGCCACTTTATCCAATACGTTCGAATCTTTCATTTCATGATAGAAATCGTTACCTTCACGAGTTCTTTCACCCACGCCCGCAAATACTGAATAACCACTGTGCTCGATTGCAATATTTCGAATGAGCTCCATCATATTAACGGTTTTACCAACACCAGCACCCCCGAATAAACCGACCTTACCACCTTTAGCAAAAGGACAAAGTAAATCGATCACTTTAATTCCTGTTTCTAATAATTCAGCTGATGCCGCTTGATCAACAATTTTTGGAGCAGGGCGGTGAATTGGCAGTCGAGCTTCTTCGCCGATAGGACCGCGCTCATCAATAGGCGAACCTAAGACATCCATAATACGACCGAGTGTTTTAACACCAACAGGTACACTAATCGGTGCGCCGGTATTTTTTACTGCTACCCCACGACTCACACCATCAGTAGGTCCCATAGCAATTGTTCTTACTTTTCCGTCACCTAATTGTTGCTGAACTTCTAAAGTCAGATTATGACTTGGCACGTGAAGCGCATCGTAAATTTTAGGAAGGTTTTCTCGCGGAAATTTAACGTCAACAACCGCACCAATTATTTGTTCAATTGTTCCTGTCATACTCATATTTCAATCTCACTCTCACAATTAATACATCAGCAACTTGCTGAACACAATTTCCACTAGCGATTACCGCTAAAATCTGCACTACTTAGTGCAACTGGAAACACTTATTTCCCGATAACAATTAAACTGCTTCACTACCCGAAACAATTTCTGTAATTTCTTGAGTAATCGAAGCTTGCCGCGCCTTATTATACATCTGTTGTAACTCACCAATTAATTCGCCTGCATTATCTGTGGCATTTTTCATCGCGATCATTCTTGCGCTTTGTTCACACGCCATATTTTCTACAAGGGCCTGATGAATTTCTGTCTCTATATATCGAAGTAATAAGGCATCCAATAATTCTTTAGCATCAGGTTCGTAGATATAATCCCAAATATGCTTATCGCTCTGATCTTCCTCTACAACTAGAGGAACAAGCTGCTCAATAGAAGGCTTTTGCGTCATGGTATTGACGAACTCATTGCTAGCAACATAGATTCGATCAATTTCACCAGACTCAAATCGATCCAGCATTACTTTGACTACACCGATAATATCATTAATAGTCGGCGCATCACCTAATTGACGGGCATGCCCAATCACATTTCCACCGAATCGTTTAAAGAAAAATTCGCCTTTAATACCAATTGTACAAATTTCTATTTCACAACCTTTT
>JAKORL010000040.1 GCA_029777855.1 Pseudomonadota bacterium | reverse complement strand
TTTATATCTATAGGAATAGTAACAAAGTTTTTGCTCAACGAAAACCGCTATGTACTACGATAGGATTATTGAGATTTGCCGTTGGAATATTCAGGGTTGTTAGCGGCTTGTGGTGCAGCTGGCCGGTTTTTGCTGATCGCGACGCATACTAGACCACCAACAATTAGAAGCATGGCTGTTACTACTGATGCGCTGATGTCTTCCCCGAGTATTATCGCGGAGAATATGAGTCCGAGCACTGGAACTCCGAGATAGCACAGAGAGGAAGTGACTGCTGGAAGATTTCTAAATACAGTGATGGAGGCCCAGTAGCCGAAGGCTGTCGCGAGTAAGCCATTGTAAAGTAATGAGCTCAATAGAGTCGCATTCCATTGAATTGAGGAGAGTGGTTCTTGATACAGTGCAACGGCAGTGGTCAAAATGGTAGCCAATAATAATTGCCATGGAACTAATTTCAATGGGTCTGAGTGCCACTGACTAAATCGCGATTGTAAAATAGCAATTGCCCACACAAAGGCTGATAGAACCAGTAGAATATTACCGAATACGACGTTTCCATCATTCCAATCGAGACTCGTAGGAGAAAAAAGGATGACAATACCACTCAGCCCAAGCAAGACTCCCAGCAATTTGATGAGGGTAACTTTTTCGCGAAAAAAAATGGCTGCTAAGGGAGTAACCCAAAGTGGCGTTGAGTAGGCAAGGATTGCAGAACGTCCTGCGCCAACATAAGACAACCCTGTGTTGATGAACAACATAAACAAGGTCATCTGAAGTAATCCAATACCAAAAATCAGTGGTAAATCTTTACGAGTGGGTAATTTAATTGCACCGGCTGCGCCTAGAACAATGAAGGCTGTCAAACATCCGATGATAAATCGTCCGGCTGAGTACCATAGTGGGCCCATGAAAGCTAAGCCTAGTTTACTAATAGGCCACGCCAATGTCCAAATAACCACATTGGACAGAAGTAATAAATAAATTGCACGAGTACTCGGATCTTTTTTCATTCGGGAATTCTAACATAAGTCATGATGAAATGTAACAAGAATGGGGCTTATATGAAGAGTTTTTTTACTTATTTACTGTACCCAAATATTGCTTAAACACTCTTTTATTTAAAAAAAAGAGGGAGCCTGCTCGCTCCCTCTTCTTATAATCCCCATTGTGTAAATGGGTATTAATGGTTGTGGTAATGACGGCGGTGGTGATAGCGATAATAATTTTCTCTATCCATATTACGACCGACTTGATTACCTACGATCGCTCCCGCTCCAGCACCAATGACTGGGCCTAGTGCGCTATGGGGTGCAATAGCATAACCTGCCAATGCTCCAGCACCAGCACCTACAACAGTTCCTGTATCTTCATTGGTTGCACATCCTACTAAGGTTGCGCTTGCGAGAATTGCGCTGCAAGCCGCTAATTTGATCATTTTCATAACAATAGCTCCTTTTGTTGATTCAACAATGTCATTATAGTACACGGGGTAAAAAGGGTTTTTTTCTATATTTATCAATGAGTTGTGAAAAATAACGGTTGATGTCTAAAGATGCAGCGCCCTCTCGGGTCTGACGTTAACCTCTTCCGCTCAATGGGCCATCCTTGGCCCATCTCGCTATCATCCTGATACTTATATACCCATCTTCAGGTACGATGGGTATATTCGCTCCAGAGGTTATCGTCAGACCTGAGAGGGTGGATCTGCCACTGTCTTAACACGTGGCGATCCAGAAAAATGATTATTAGCAATATTCATTTATGCTTGAGAGGTTCCAGAAAGAGACAGATATTTCTTATGCAATTCATTAACGTCCGCGCGCAATTTTTCTAAGCTTCCCTCATTCATCAAGACATCATCCGCAACAGCAAGTCGTTCATCTGTTGTGGCTTGAGATTCGATAATTGCACAAATTTCAGATTCAGAACGCTGATCGCGGTGCTGAACCCGACTGATTTGTAATGATTGCGGAGCTTCCACAACTAAAATACGATCAATATCAGGATTGGGTAATGTTTCCACTAAGAGTGGGATAACCACAACACAATAAGGTGATGTTACTCTCTTTTTTGCATTGACCACTTCTTCGCGAATTAAAGGATGTAATAATTTTTCTAACCATTTTTTTTCTTCAGGATTATTAAAGACTTTTCCAGCGAGTTTATTTCGATCAAGTGTGTGGTCTTTATTGAGTATTTCATTCCCAAAATGATCAACTATTTTTTTTAAGGCTACTGTGCCTGATTGGACAACATGACGAGCAATGATATCCGTATCTATAATTATTATTCCTAAATCAGCAAAAAAATTCGCAACCGTTGATTTCCCGGAGCCGATTCCACCTGTTAAACCGATAGCGAGCATATTAAAAACTCACATGAAACAAATTGCAATAGGCAGAGACAATATTTTGTCCCCAAACCATAGTAATGAACGCGGCAAGGGCGATGAAGGGGCCGAAAGGTATGGCTTCACGCAGCGAGCCACGCTTCTTGAGTATATAAATAAGACCAGCAACTGTACCCGTAAATGACGATAAAACGACAATGAGTGGTAACATTTGCCAGCCGAACCACGCGCCGCACGCGGATAATAATTTTGCGTCGCCAAGTCCCAGCCCTTCAAATCCACGCCAGCGTTGATAGAAAAAAGCAATAATCCAAAAAAAACTATAACCAAAAACTGCGCCGTAAACTGCGTTTTCTAGGGATGTGAAAACCTGGAAAGAATTAATTAAAAGCCCAGTCCACAATAAAGGTAATGTTATATTGTCCGGTAAGATTTTATGTTCAAGATCGATAAAAAATAAAACAAGTAAAGACCATAAAAATCCTAGCGCGGCAACAAACTGCCAACTTACACCGTAATGTATGGCTAAAAAAAGCGAAATAGCAAACGTTGATAATTCGATTAAAGGATATCGAAGTGGAATTGATTGAGAGCAACACGCGCTTTTTCCTTTTAAAAATAAATAACTCAATAAAGGAATATTATGAAGTGGGAGAATATTTTTCTTACAAGCTGGGCAGTGTGATCGTGGTAATACTAAATTAAATGTTGTTTCATATGTAATGGGAGTCCATTGTCGTTCAAGCATAATCGGCAATCGATAAACGACTACATTGAGAAAACTCCCGACACAAAGCCCCAGCACGCCAACTAGGCTAAAAAAAAGAGCCTGATTGCTTTGTAATAATAAAACAACGTTTTCCAACATTCCTAATCCTTGATCTCAAGTGTTCTGTTGAGCATAGCCCTGCCCAAATTCCCTGTCAAATAGGTAATTGTGCCAAGCCTAAGTGTGTGCCTTGATTTACCCGGCACCTCGAGTGATAATGCTCCTCCCTTGCCGGTGTAGCTCAGTTGGTAGAGCAACTGATTCGTAATCAGTAGGTCGGAAGTTCGAGTCTTCTCACCGGCACCACTAATCGATCAAATGATCGGGAAGCTTTTGTTCATTTACACATGGACAAATATAGCTAATTCATTCATGTATACATTAATGATAGGATTGGGGTATGCATAGGGTGGGGGTAAAAATAAAACTACAAAACAGATCAAGGCTACTCAAAATTCCTTTTTAGTACTTGATGGTATTTTAACGGGCTCAAAAAATACTATCCCATTGTATTTATTTGGCATGCTTTACTGATTAGGACGTGATGAACTTGATGATCTTCAGTGCTTTATTTCGAAAAAATTAATGGAGAAATTATGAGCTATAGTATTAACTTTGTGTCTGATCCGAGTAATGAAGATATTCAGATATTATATGATGGCCTGAAAGATAATATGCTGGCCAAACGCGACATGAAACCTATTAGTTTCTTTGGCTACTTCCTCAAAGATGATAACGACAAGATTGTAGGTGGATGTGTTGGGCATCTCATCTATGGTAGTCTGGCTGTAGATACGCTTTGGGTTGCTGAATCATTGCGTGGGCAAGGTTATGGAACAAAGCTTATGCAGAAGGCAGAGCGTATGGGTATGGAGAATGAATGTCTTTTTATGACTGTGAACACCATGGATTGGGAAGCACTCGATTTCTATAAAAAATTAGGATTCACTGTAGAATTTGAGCGCAAAGGTTTTTATAAGAGTTCAATATTTTATTTTTTGCGTAAAGAGTTAAAATGAAGACCATTTCAGAATACCATTTTGGAATTTATGCATTATGTTTCCTAAGGGAATTTATTTAAACAGTCTTAATAGTATGATTTATTTTGAACTCATAATTGTATGTGTGTTTTCAGATTTCGCTTTTATCTGTTCAGCGAGATTGAAGCTGGGATTCGCAAGCTTTCTTAAACATTCCAGTGCATTAATTCCTTGCTCCTGATTTTTTGGCTTTAATTCAGTTAATGAAGCATTGTGTTTATCAGTGTTTTGAGGGGCTGTGCAAGTGATATTTTGCTTATTATCATGCCATATTTCTGCGCCGCTAGTAATAACAGGGTCGTCTTCTACTCGCAAAACTTCCACTTTGCTCGGGTCTAATTTACTCAATGCAGTTTGTGCTTGAAAGTCTCCTCCAAAGTGTTTTTCGAGTAAATTGCTGATAGCATTTCTTGGAATCATTTTTTGTGCTTTCTGTGCAATGCTGAGTACCGCTTTAACTGCTGGATTCTCTGTTAAAGCAGGTAAATTCATCAGTTTTGATGCATGTGCAAGAGATTGTGGTGCTCTTACAATGAATGCATTGACCTCTCCTTTGTTTTGCTCTTTTAAAGATGCAGCAGTTACTGAAGCGACTGCACCTCCAAGAGAATCACCATAAAAGGTAATGTTTTCAGCTTTTGTAGTTTCCATTGCAAATTGAGTAATGGCCATTGCATCAGAAACTAAGTTACTAGATGAAGTAGGTCTTGCGCGATAATTGAATGCTACAACATTGGCTCCCGTTTTTTGGGCTATTTCTGCAAGTCTGTCCATTTGTTCTTTGCTTTGAAAATTACCTTTTTGCCCTTGGAAGACGATAATTGTTTTATCTGACGGTGGATCGGGTTGTATTTTTATGCCTTGAATTTTTTCGCCATCTGAAGTTTCAATATTAAGTTTTTGGTGAGATAAGCCACTACCTTTAAGCGATGAATCAATATTAGTATTGTAATTTGTCTCAGAAATTTGTGTGCGACCTTTGAATAAGACGGATCCGATAAAGGCACCTATAGGTTTAGGGAATTTCCTTGGTGAAGCATCTTCTTTTATGGAAAATTCGATGGTTTCTGATGTAACTGTTCGTTGATGTTTTGAGCTGTTTGAGGCATCGCTTTCAGTTCTAGGGCTTGTAT
>JAKORL010000039.1 GCA_029777855.1 Pseudomonadota bacterium | reverse complement strand
ATCGGAAAGATAATCTTCGATTAACGCTAAGGGATCCATGGCCCTGTTTCTCCTTTCTGCAAATCTAGGTTGGATCCAGGGCCAATTCAATTTTACAGAACTTTCGTTACGCTACCGGTTTTCGGCATGAAGCATGATACAAGCATGGCAACTTGATCCTTGATTATTGGAACAGTGTATTCATTTTCTCCATGAGTATTGTATTGGCAACGCCGTAATAATTATAGAAAAAAGATGGGTCGGGAACAGGGGATTCTAGAAATTATTGCCGTTGAGCTATAAGAAGCGGGCGCGAATAACCTTTCGGTGCAATAACTTTCACCTGGGCGAATCCATTATTTTCCAGTGCACTTTTAAGATATTGCACTGAGGCTTTCTCGTACGTTTGTAGGTTCTCCCTTCCTATATCTTCCGCGATATTACATTGAACAATAAAACAATTTGTAATTGAACTTATGTGACGGATGAGTTTGGTAATTTCATCGTCTTCAAGGTAGTAAATTGAGCACAAGGCAATGATTAAATCGAAAGTCCCTAAATCCATAGATACTAGGTCCGCCATACTCGACTGAATGTACCTAAAGTTAAATTTTTGATTATCAGACCATTCCATGACGGACTTTAAAAACATTCCCTGCTCAATAGCGGCAGGATTAATCTCAAATGCAATGGCCTCACGTGCTCCGTTTCGGAGAAGTTGTAACGAATTGAATCCGTTATTTGCCCCTAAATCTAACACCCGATATCCCGTTACATTGGGAAGATTGTCTTTCAATATATATTCCCAGCGTCCCCAACCTACCTCTGGATTCCATAATGCACCCACTCTCAAACCAGCACCAAAATATGATGGCGCATACCACTTGTCCGGGAATGGAAATTCCCTATTCTCAATTTTTCTTTTTAAACTCTTGTATGTTGGTTTATTCGTTCCAAAATGTAGATTAAAATTCTCAATGTCATAATCGATGACTGCTCTTATTGTTTTATGACCTAATCCCGTTAAATCCACTGCTGATTCAAAATCAATTAGATATGGGTTGCCAGTTTTTCTTTCGATAATCACATTCCCATATTTTATATCATTGATAAAAATATTGGCTGAATGTATCTTTAATATCTGGTCATAAAGTTTTTCGATGAATGAGCTGTCAACGACACTGTGAAGATATCTCTTTCCCTCATCGATTCTTTTAAGCCTACGTGATTTGGGAGATAATTGAGTAAACTTAGGATTTACACTAACATCTCGATCACGCAGAATTGCTCCTTGTGATGCAAGTTGTTCCCTAAGAACAGTTCCTGGAATAAATGAAACTGTTAATGAATAGTTTTCGAAATCAGCGTCTAGAATAGTTGGCACGTTACACCCAGCCTTGGAAAGGGCATATAGGGTTTCTAATTCTGTTAGAAATGAAATAGCATTCCCGCGATAATTCTTTTTAACCCCGATAACTCCATCAATCACCACTAGGTCAAGAGAAAACCTGATACGAGGTATAAAGTTTTTCTCATTAATACATGGAATTTCATCGATCGGTCCAAAATAGGAAAGAAAAAACCCATCCTGATCTATCTGTGCTATTACAACTTCTTTCGTTACTTTGATCTTCTCTTTTACTAATTTTAGGCCATCCTCATTCAGGCCAAGTTCTTCGAGGCCAATTTCATCCCCTATCTTTTGAATAAATTCAGATTTTTTCTGGCTCCAACGTGCCAGATTACGCCTTACATTAATTCTATTCCAGATTCGTTTTTTCCATAATATGAATTTAGCGTATATAGGCGCAAAGTTCATTATTTTGGGTTCAACAAATTGGATATACCCAATTTGCATTAATCGAGAGAGGCCATTCTGGAGGGCAATATTAGAAATTGTATTTATTTTCTTAGATAGATTTATCAGAGGCTGACTCTTAGAATTATTTGAACCTCCCATGGTACCAATTTATTTGTTAACCAAATATTTAAAGACTACTTCTCTCAGTTATATTCTAACCCCATTTGAGACAGGTGACTTTGAAGAATTTCGAATAACTCTCTCTTTTCCAAAGTCCTTTATT
>JAKORL010000038.1 GCA_029777855.1 Pseudomonadota bacterium | reverse complement strand
CCCACTGCTTCTGTTAGAGCTGAAACAAAACCAGCCAAAACAGAGAAACCTGCTAAAAAAGCCACAGAATCCAAAGCTGAAGCACCCAAATCAGAAGAAGTCAAAGCTGCTGCAGAAGATTCAGCCTCTGAGTCAACATCATCAAGCACTGAAGCAGGTGAATAATCTCTTTCTTTAAAGAGAACACCTAGCGAAGATGTTGATTGCGGCTCCCTAGCTATCTAATTCCATTTATTAGCTATGTCCTCTCACATATTTTTTGCACTGTCAGAGTTAAACCAAATTCAAGGCTTGTCGAATGTCAAAAGAAGTTGTTGTAGGTCGATTTGGCCGAGCACATGGTGTTCGAGGAGACATCTATGTGATTTCATTCACAGAACCTGCTAGCAATATCCTCGATTACAAACCCTGGCTCATCATGAAAAACAATGAATGGCGCCCCCTCACAATTACTTCAATAAAATCGCACGACCAATCCATCATTGCGCATATTGAAGGCTGGGATGACCGTGAGATCGCAAAACTGCATACCAATGCTGAAATTGCCGTCCCCTCCGAATCGCTTCCGCAATTAGACGCCCATGAATATTATTGGAGCCAACTCATTGGCCTTGATGTGATCAACCAACAAGGTGAATCACTCGGCCAAGTCACCGGCCTGCTCGAAACGGGGGCTAACGACGTGTTAGTCGTCAAAGGTAAAACGGAACACCTTGTGCCTTACACACAAAATACGGTTCTCAAAGTTGATTTAGACGCTCAGCAAATTACCGTTGACTGGGAACCACTCGATTGATTCACATAAGCACCATCAGTGTTTTTCCCGAGATGTTCACAGCACTAACGTTCGGCATTCCACAACGCGCCGTGGACAAAAATCTTCTCTCGCTCAAACACTGGCAATTACGCGATTTTACCACAGATAAGCACCGCACCGTTGATGACAGACCCTACGGCGGTGGACCAGGCATGGTAATGAAAGTGGAACCTTTATTGTCTGCGATAAATCATATTCAACAATCTCATCCAGCAAAATCGAAGGTCGTGTATTTAAGCCCCCAAGGCGAGACGTTTTCATCTCAAAAAGCAAAAGAAAATCTCGACGTAGAACACCTCATTTTAGTGGCCGGACGTTACGAAGGAATCGATGAAAGAATAATTGAACGCACAATCGATGAAGAATGGTCTATCGGCGATTACGTTCTTTCAGGGGGTGAAATTGCGGCCATGGTCGTGATTGATTCCATTGCTCGATTAATCCCGGGCGCACTTGGACATGAAGACTCAGCCGCCGAAGATTCATTTGCAGAAGGGCTTTTAGACTACCCCCATTACACGCGCCCCGAAGAAATTGCTGGACTCGAAGTGCCAGATGTGTTATTGAAGGGGGATCATTTCGCCATACAACAATGGCGACTGAAGCAATCCCTTGGCCGCACCTGGTTGCGCCGACCGGATTTACTGGCAAAACGCCAGCTTACGCCAGCCGAACAACAGTTGTTGGCTGAATTTATTGAGGAAGTTGAGGCTAAAAGAGGTACTGACAATGAAGAAGTTAATTGACGCAATTGAAGCTGAACAAATTGGCGATAAAAAGCATCCAGCATTCAAAACAGGCGATACCGTTATCGTTAACGTCTACGTCAAAGAAGGTAATCGCACACGTGTACAGGCTTACGAAGGTGTTGTTATTGCTCGACGAAATCGTGGCATGAATTCAGCATTTACCGTTCGAAAAATTTCTCATGGCGAAGGTGTTGAAAGAGCATTCCAACTGTATAGCCCACAAATTGAAAGTATCACTTTAGTTCGTCGCGGTGATGTTCGTCGCGCGAAGATTTACTACCTACGTGATCTCTCTGGTAAGAAAGCTAGAATTAAAGAAAAACTCACAGGCGTGAAATCAGACGCTCAAGAAAGCAAAAAAACTAAAGCTAAGAAAGCCGAAGAAACCGAATAAACATTTCATCGAATGCCTTACGATAAAGAGTTTTTTGATCTTTCAGATTATGGCTTCATCACCGTCACAGGTGATGAAGCAAAAAAATTTCTGCAAGGACAACTGACCTGCGATCTCGACGAAATTACTCCCACTCAATCTAGACTCGGCGCTTATTGTGATATCAAAGGCCGAGTGATAGCTGTATTTCGCATTATTCAAATTGACAACAAATACCATATCATTCTTAATAAAAATTCAGTTGATAAAACGGCAAAAATCCTCGAAAAATATGCTGTTTTTTCTCGCGTGGCGCTTGATAAAGACAAGCCATTTTCTGCTCATATTGGCGTAATGGAAAAGCAATCTGAACATTTTCCTGAAAATATCGATGAGGTCATTACACAGGATGGGCAAACAATTATCAGAATTCCTGGCGCAATTCCTCGTTGGGAAATTTTAATTCATACTGGCGAAACACCCAACCCACTTTATTCAGCGGAAAACTGGGAAGCTAACAATATTCTCGCAGGAATTCCCAACTTAACACCAGCTACTTCCGGTGAATTCACTGCACACAAATTAGGATTAATTCGGCTCAACGCCATCAGCTTCAAAAAAGGCTGTTATTTAGGCCAAGAAATCGTCGCCCGCACACAATACCTTGGAAAACAAAAAGGCGGATTATTTTGGGCGACTATCGATTCAGCTTATAATTTTTCACCGAACTCCGAAATCTTAGATACTCATGAGCAACTCATTGGAAATATCGTCAACACGATCACCTTACCCAATAAAACAACCCTGATACTCGCAGTATTAAAACAAGACCCTACCGATGAAAAAACGGTAACAATAGACGGTACCCCGATAACTCTCTCAACAAACTTCACCAATGAATTCGACCAGGATTCTGCGGTCTTAAACTGAAAACATCCATAAACCCACATTTGGCTACTTTGCTGACCATAAACCGCCAAAACTGCATTTTTAAACCTGATTTGGCTACTTCATCTGACAAATGCCGCTTACAGCAAAATCCAGCTTAAACAGAGCAGTAAGGTTGTTGTTGATATTTCCCTCAGATCCGGTATATTAGCACGCTCTGGGCCGTTAGCTCAGCCGGTAGAGCAGAGGACTTTTAATCCTTTGGTCGTGCGTTCGATTCGCACACGGCCCACAGAAATCTTCATAACACAGTGAAAAAACGAATTAGATAGCCCATTAATTGACTTAGAATACTGTGATAAATAACCATATTCTCACTAATTAATAGCATTTTATTCCACCTGGTCAGATCTTGTGCTACACTGTAAATACAATGATTGTTACTAAATAGGGGAATATCATGAATAAAGATCAAGACTTATATTACATATTACACTTAAGGGGCAAAAATGAGTACGGCCCAAATCGTTCACCATGGGATTTTATGAGTTTACCTGTGCGTGATTTGAAAAGATTAGCCAAAAAAGATGAGCAGTTTAATCTTCCATCGAAAGCTGAGGGTCCTGTATCGAGTGAGCAGGCTAGATCTCGCCTCGCTTCTCTTTATATGACCATGTATTATCGTGATAGAGACCCGAATCAATTTTGCCCAAACACGATTGAAGAAGTTCTACCTGAAATTGCTGGGGATCAACAAGGAAAAGTAAGTGCGGTCTATATTAAATTAAAACCTGGCACCGATATCAATTCAGACGAGGCAATCATCGATTGCATAGAAAGCATTGGATTTTGTAATATCAAAAAACAAAGAGAACAAATGCAAAATGATCCGGCTTACAAAGAGCATCAGAGAAAACAACAAGCTTTTAAGGAAGAACTTGACAGCATTCCAAAAGATCAACAGGACTCATGGTTTCAAAGCAATAGAGCAGCTTTCGAGGAGCTGGAGAATACTCAAAAGTCTATTTCTAATAAACATATGTACACAGAATTTTCTGGAGAGCAAATTCGTTCAGCCCTCCCAAAAGTGACCATACCTGAACCTACGCAAGAAAAGTTCAAAGAAATCGAATCGCTTTCTAATGACTTGCTTCAAGACGTAAACATTGACGACCCAACCAAGAAAAAATGTCGAGAATTGATGAATTTATTGAAGGAATATAAACAATCAATAGAAAATATTCGGCCTAACATGATGAGTGAGCAAGACCTGTTAACAATCCAAAGGCAAGCCGCAAACATCTCTACCAAAGTTGAGGATTTCTCAAAAGATGCGGCTGGTAGTCCAAACTGGTTGAAAATTCTCGGCCTAACACTTATCACCGCGGGCTTGGGATTAACAGTGATAGTACCTCTACTCCTTCTTTCGAAAACCTCACTCAGGCACGAGCATCCTATCGCTCAAGAAGCACGTAGACTTAACCAGGCCGGTGAAACTCTCATTAATGCAAGTCATCACATGAATGAAAACAGGCCAAATTTTTAATTTTCGTTGCCATTCAGCATCTAGGTTAGAATGCTCTCGAAATTCTGCTATGTTCGATGTCAACTTAACCAAGATTACTCGGACGCGTCCCTGTAATCTTGAGTTAGTAAACTAGTGTTAGGAATGCACAATTGCTTGACTGCACCCCCTTTAATCCCACCTTGCGCTCTTAAACGCATAATGATAAGTTTATAACTTCAATCAACGAGTACTTAAACAATGAAAAAAGAGCCTATTAGTGAGCCAAATCTAGTCAACGCTAAAGCTTCAAAGTCTCTAATAGAGCAATGCGATGAAGCAAAACATATCGCTGGCCTGATGATTGATGTCATTGATCAAACAAAAATAGAACTTTCTGCGTATGAAGTACCCACGATATCATCGTTAAGACCTCAACATATGGGCAAAACCGCTTTCTTCAATCCAGGCATCATACAAAAACCTGGCACAGAACCTAACTACGATGCCAACGCACCAGATACCGATCCACCTCGCATGATAGTAAAATCAGCCCAGGAAATGTTATTTCGCACAGCTCTGGCGAATGTGGAAAAAAAACATCCGCAGTTAAGAAATCAAGTTACTTTCAGCGTCGGTAATTTTAACCATTTACGTTTAGTGTTAATAAAATCGGAGGTCGGTGGTGTAGAAAAATTACCCTCCCTTCCCTGTGTTTTGGAAATCTTGCGTAAAGTATCCCTAGAAATAGATCAACTAAAAGCGCGACTAGTCAATAATTGGACCTTCAACCGAGAAGCTAATGTTAGTTATTTAGAGAACAAAGATTGCATCGGAAACATTTTAATGATGTTTTTCTCAGCCATGACCTTGACAGAATCTAGTATTTTTAAAGATGCAATGAATATGGGTGATTTACCATCTACAGATCCATTAGTGCTGGATAAAGTTACCTGGAAAGTAAAATGCCAATTACCAGCGGCCAAACTACTATTTTCACATTGCGGCGTTCCCGTTCCTGACTACGCCGCTAATTTCAATAGATTTGTTGCTGGTGAAATCACAGCGCTCGCTAAAATTGATACTCAATTATCAAATGAACTACAGAAGATCATCGACGAAAAATTAGAAATAAAAGCCTATTATAATAAAGTGAATTTGTTTGTACAAAAACATTATAAACAGCAGGGTAAAGGATTACAAAAAATTATTCGCGCGCTTCATGAATGCAAATTTTTTATGGATGTAGAGAGAGAACTAATTCAACAACTCGATGACTCATCAAAAAAGTCTCCTATTATCTAACTGCGGTCAGGCATGCATGTTTGCATTTCCCCACCCTTCCGAAGCCTCCACCAATCTTAATTCGCATCATAAAACATGCCATCCCAATGTCCGAATTATGTCCGGATGTCCGAGTTTTATCTGAGTGTTAATAGCACGTTACTTGACAGACTGTATCCCATAGGATACACTTACAGCATGAAGATTAATACTACCAAGGAATTAGAATATTATGTCACGGAATCAGGTGAGATGCCGTTTATTACCTGGTTGGAGTCTTTAAAAGACAGTAAGGTACGTTTTAGAGTGAAGGAGCGGTTAGACCGAGTAGCGCTGGGTAATTTAGGAGATCATAAGAGAGTTGCTGAAGGTGTGTCTGAGTTGCGTTTACATTTTGGCTCTGGCCACCGAATTTATTACGGTGAAATAGGTAATAAAGTAATTCTCTTACTGTCTGGTGGTGATAAATCGGGTCAGAGTAGGGATATTAAAAAAGCTACTGCATATTGGAAAGATTATTTAGAGAGGTGAATTTTTATGGTAAAGAGTAAAAGCTATCAAGATTATTTAATTGAATCATTAAAAGACCCAAACGAAGCTGCGGGGTATTTGAATGCGGCACTTGAAGGTGGTGACATGCACGTTTTTCTTTTAGCTTTACAAAATGTTATTAAAGCACGCGGCAGGGTTTCTGAAATTGCAGAAAAAACAAAAAAAAGTCGTACGAGTTTGTATAAATCATTGTCAGAAACGGGCAATCCTTATCTGATAAAAATCAATGAAATTTTACTGGTACTTGGCATGCATTTAACTGTAACGCCAAATAAAAAACATACTCGTCGAGCCGCTTAGGAAAGTGAGTGTAACACGATCTCATTGTTTTAGTTTTTTTATCAAATAATGAAGCACTCCCATCCGCGGCTTGTGCATGATTAGAATCATGCGAGGATCTCTCGTCGCCACTTGGGGTATTAGTATTTTATAAAATCCTCCTCTTTGCCAGATAATAACTAAATAACACTGTCTTTTTTGGAAATCTTTTCTGCAGCAAACCTAATCCGATGACAATTTATTTCGAACTGCTCAACTGCGCATTAATGCCTATATCCATTAAAAAGCATTAAGATCAAAGGGTTATTCAATTAGAGATGATAGTGATTTTATTAAAGTCCTAACATCTAAAGATACGAGAGCTTCACAACGTTTTACCCACCCCAAATTCTCTCCTAACAGAATATCATGTGGCACTGACTACGATTGATTTAATTTCTGTTTGAACATTTTCAAAACCCTTCCTTGGTAATTTTCCAGCCAACTCCTCTGAACGGGATGGCCATAGATTAACATAGAAGTGCAACGGCAAATGTGGAATTGGAGTAGGATCCCAAATGCGCCTTTCGTGCACAATATTTCCATCGACAAACCATTTTATATAGGATTCAGTCCATTCTATGCAGTAAAGATGAAATTCCATCGAAGCATCAAAACCTAATTCAATAATCTCAGGACTTCCTCTATACCCATAATCAAATCTAGCGCCATCTGATCCTGGATTATAAAAAACATTAACTAGTATTTTAGTTGTATCCTTACCAAGAAACTCAAGATCAATTTCTTGACGTGGTGTATTTCGATGCAGAAATACTCCTGTAATAGTACCCGGTACTCTCGCAGGCTTAATTAATATAGAAAACCTACCATATAAAAAACAAGAGCGCGACTTTAAAGAGGCAGACTTGTACTCTCTTACACTAGTAGGATCATTTTTTAAAATAATCACACCCACTTGATCGTCATTAATGATAAAATTTTCAGGATCAAAAATAGATAAATTACTAGGAAACGTGTCATTAAGCAGAGTCCATCTTTTATCATTCCACACAGAGAAATTCTCCCTCACAATTGTAGAGCCAGAAGCCACATTTCTCTCACACTCAAACGAAAAACCTCCCCAATCATTTACAGGAACTACCCAGGGTGAATTGTCATGCTTAGAGCGAAATAATGGCTTATGCAAACTTCGCTCTTCTTTTAAGAGCCTTCTTTTCCCTATGTCAATCACATAAGGATAGAGACCATTTGGCGGGTCACATTCTAAGAAATTGCATATATCTTCCCACTTATTTCGATTTTTTACCGATATAACAAGATGGTATTTAGAGTTATTGCTTACATACGAAATGAGTTCTTTTATTTTTTTTCTAGAATCTGTTCCGCTTGATCTGGAAACAAATTCATTGTTAGTAACCATGATAAATTTCGCGTTTTTATATTTCCTCAGTAGCTCTTTATAACTATTTTCCAAAACACCTATATTGACATAAGCATCAAATATACGTTTAGATTTTTTCAATATGTTATTCAACTCAGAATCAGGAAGTCCTGAGCTATCACTGCAACATCTGTACCCTAGCATAGACAATGCCATTGCAAGTGAAGTCAAGCCACCACCCTCTTCACCAAACACAAAAACAGGATCGCGTATTTTTTTAATCGGATAAATAGAGGGAGAAATGTCGTTCAAAACTCCGAACTTTGATAAAATCGGAAGAATAGAATATACATTATCTGAAGCAAGATCTCTTCTCTGGTTAATAATTGATTGCGTAACTGCATAAACATCAATCTTTTTAAAGCAAAAATTAATCCACATATCAACAGGGCCTCGCACCGGCAGTAACCGAAGGAGTTTTTTTGCACCATTTTTGGAGAGAACATATCCCGCCAAACACCACAAACCACGTATTGGGCGAAATAAGGTATCTGAGTACTGCTTCTTTTCGGGCCCTCCCTTTGCTTCTTCATAAGATAGATAGAGAACGTCGAATATAGATGTATCTTTGTTTAAGATATTAAGTTCATCCCATGCTTGATTCATCAGTCTAGAGAAAGCATGCGAAAATATAATATCGTCTTCGAGTACTAACGCGTATTCATCATTGCCATATGCGATCCTTTTCCAAACCTCAATATGAGATAGTGCAACAGCAATTTCTTGCTGTGTCATATCAACTGGTTGACCATCATTTGCATACTGTTCTGATAATAGCGGATTAGGCTCGACAAACAACTGATCGGCAAGACTATACCTCGCTTGAAGACAACCATCATTAAATTCACCCTCAAGACATCTTCCATCCACTGCTGAAAAACGCTCTGTTAGCCCTAATAGACTCTCACCCTCATTGTCATAAAGAGAACATATCTCCTTTTTAATCTTCTCCCATCGAAGGACTTGTCGATCTAGGTTAATCACATATATTTTCTGTATTGATGAGTTCATTTTTTTATTAGACGCGCTGAATGATTTACATGCCTGCTTTCTAAAGTATCTATTGAATGATACGTAGAATGTGTATAGTTTCCGATACAATCTACCCATACGTGTTGATCTATTCATAAATCAAGTACTCCATGTTTAATACTCCCACAATCACCACTTAATACCTGGCATTGCCCATAAAAATAAGCAACCGAGCTTGCTAGCCTTCCTAACGGACTTCTCGTCGCATCTTGGGCGGACAGTAATTTTTCAAAATCGATCTCTTTTTTATCTGAATTGAACTTAAATGATAGGACTGATCGTCCCATGTTAAGCTGTCAGTCGTAAACATATTGTACTAAAAACTCAAGACACGGAATTATCCGAAGATCCCGACAAAAGGCTAGTCGCCTTTTTCTTCTAGAGAATTCATATTATAATTTATATATTCTACAACGCTCTGAGCGGTCATGAGTGCCTCTAGCAAGTAAGGTTTATGAAAGTGCTCATGTTTTTTACCACCTTTTTCATCACCGTTCCTGTGAACGCAATCGTGACGTTTGCTAACAAAATCCCTCAACCTAATTATGTCATCTGGGTCATCTGATAAAGAAAATCCGAATGCCGCCTTGTACCAAGATGGGACGCCTTTCTTGTCGTCAAAACGATGATAGATACGATTTTTGAGATCTTTTTCAATCAATTTTTTTACAAAATTTGAATCACTCAAGACATCAGATACGGAGATCTTCTTTTTACTAATCTCACCATCTCTCTTCGAAAATGAAACTAATGAAGGGGAATTATCTCTTAGCCCTTTTATCAAGTTGTCACAAAGGTAGGCTTCAAGAATCGTAAGAATCTGAGTAAAGATCATTCGATTTATTGTGCTTCCACCAAATTCTGATGCGTGAGTGTTAATAATGTCACGCAACTCGTCTGCGTTAAGATCAAACGTTTTCTTTGGGTGCCCAGAAATCTCAAACTCATCAATCAATTGCTCATAGAGTGGCGGATCACAATTAACCATAGTATCTTCATAGTCCCTAAGAGTTATGTCGCAGCTATGTGGCCCAATCTGAACATCACCTTCAAAATATTCTCCGCATCCTTCGCAGTATAAATCAACTTCTCCTTCAGCAGTCAAATCAGCGGTTTTCTCTGCAATAGCAAAATTAGGCTCAGGAACTTCAACTTCTTGAGAGTTGATTTTTTCACATAGAGGACATGAAAACTTGACGTCAGAAATAAATCTTTGCGTCGATCGATCCATATCACTCATACTCAGTAATTGATGAAAAATCCGATAAAGTTAAATTGTAGTTTACTAACCGCCTTTTTGCCTCTGGGCAGAAAGACCCACTGAATTAAACTAACGGGTATTCAGTAAATAAAGATCGAGCATCTGAGCAGCTCTAACTGAATTTGCAATGATGCTTTCATGCGTGACATGAAATGATTTTATCGTGAAGATTGACCTAGGCACTATGAGATTACAAAACAAATCTGCCCCAAACTTAGTAGCCACACTATCCTAAGTTGATGCTAGCGTCACAAAGATATGGCCCAAGATTCGAGCTAGATCTTTGCTTGCCACTTTCTTTCAGATCTTGTAAATCTCTTCAGAGAGCTCAGTCAGAAATGCCTTCTTTAAGTATACCTGGCAACTCTTGCTGCGCTAATGGCTTGGCTTTCCACAGTTTCAGAATATTTTCTTGTCTTGGAGAGATGCCATTTTCACACGTTTAGGGAAACAAGTAGTGGCGTGACCATAACCGAATTACAAAAGCACACCGGTATTTGTCGATTTGCCGTGACATATGTCATATCGAAGTGTTATTAAAAGTTTTAGCCAACTAGGGCTATTTGACAGAAAGCGCCATTGAATGTATGTTGACACCATTCATTTGAACATCCAATCGAGTACTGTTATGGAAGAAATCAACGCCCTTAAGCACACGATCACAGAGCTTCGTGAACGCGTAGCAGCGCTACGGGGGTTTCTTTGACCTTGAAAGTAAAGAAGAACGCCTCAAAGAAGTCGTCATCACGCTAGAAGACCCCACAATTTGGTCTGATCAACAACGCGCTCAAGACCTAGGCCGAGAACGTACCCAGCTTGAGAAGCTCGTCAATCAATTTCACGAACTCACCACTGCCCTCGCCGACTGCGAAGCCTTACTAGAAATCGCGCTCAGCGAAAATGATGCTGAGACGTTGAAAGATATTACCCAAGACGTGGACAAATACGCTCACATGGTTGATAGGCTCGAATTTCAGCGGATGTTCACAAACAAAATGGACCCCAACAGCGCCTACGTGGATATTCAATCAGGCTCTGGCGGAACTGAAGCCCAAGATTGGGCGAATATGCTCTTGCGGATGTACTTACGCTGGGGAGATAAAAAGGGCTTTAAAACCGAGCTCCTGAACGTGATGGCAGGTGAGGTTGCGGGCATCAAATCAGCCACTGTCCGATTTGAAGGGGAATATGCCTTCGGATGGCTGCGTACTGAAACGGGCGTACACCGTTTGGTGAGAAAATCCCCTTTTGATTCGGGAAATCGCCGACACACTTCTTTTGCTTCGGTATTTGTTTCGCCTGAAATTGATGACAATATCGACATCGAAATTAATCCCGCCGATATTCGCACAGATACTTATCGCTCCAGTGGCGCAGGCGGACAACACGTCAATACTACAGATTCAGCCATTCGAATTACTCACATTCCAACAGGAATCGTGGTACAGTGTCAAAATGACCGCTCGCAGCACAAAAACCGTGCACAAGCGATGAAACAATTACGTGCGAAATTGTATGAATTCGAAATGCAAAAACAAACAGCAGACCAACAAAAAATGGAAGAAAATAAAGCAGACATTACATGGGGAAGTCAAATACGATCCTATATTCTGGATGATGCACGAGTGAAAGACTTACGCACAGGCGTAGAAACGCGAAATACACAAGCTGTTTTAGATGGGGATTTAGATTTTTTTATAGAAGCAAGCCTGAAGGAGGGTGTTTAATATGAGTACACTTGAAATGACTGACGAACAAATCGAACCACTCGTTGATGAAAACGAATTAATTGCGCAACGCAAACAAAAATTAAACGAATGGCGTCAACAAGGTCTTGCCTACCCTAATACATTTAAACGTAAAGAATTAGCCGGTGATTTACATCAAAAATATGAGCAATTAGATCATGATGCTCTTGAGAGTCAGCATGTACACGCAAGCATTGCAGGCCGAATGATGACTCGTCGCCTCATGGGTAAAGCAAGCTTTATCACTTTACAAGATATGAGTGGGCGCATTCAATTATATTTAAGACGTGAAGATGTTTCTGAAGAAACCTATGAAGCATTTAAAAATTGGGACCTGGGCGATATCGTTGGCGCTGAAGGCACATTATTTAAAACAAAAACAAACGAACTCACACTCAAAGTCACTCACATTACTTTACTCTCAAAAGCGCTGCGACCACTTCCTGATAAATTCCACGGACTGACGGATCACGAAACACGGTACAGACAACGTTATTTAGATTTGATGGTCAATATGCCTACTCGACGAATTTTCGAAATTCGTTCTCAAGTTGTGGCGGGTATACGCGAATTTTTAATGTCTCAAGGTTATATTGAAGTTGAAACGCCCATGTTACAAATTCAAGCAGGTGGTGCTGCAGCGCGTCCATTTTTCACACATCACAATTCTCTAGATATGGATATGGTTTTACGTATTGCACCAGAATTGTATTTAAAACGCCTCGTAGTGGGGGGATTTGAAAAAGTATTTGAATTAAACCGAAACTTCAGAAACGAAGGTTTATCAACTCGACATAATCCTGAATTCACTATGGTAGAATTCTATCAGGCTTACTCAGTGTATACCGATTTGATGGATTTAACCGAAGTTTTAATTCGTACACTGGCAGAAAAAATATTGTCTACGACTTCGTTGAGTTACCAAGGCCATAGTTTTGATCTCAGCAAACCCTTCGAACGTTTGACAATGCAAGATGCAATATTGCGTTACAACCCTGATATTACCTTGGCTGAAATTACAGATTATGAAGCCGCTAAAAAAATCGCCGCTCGCCTGGATATTTCCGTTCAAGAAAATCACGGCTTAGGAAAAATTCAGTTGGAAATTTTTGACAAAACTGTTGAGAAAAAATTAATTCAACCGACTTTTATTACTGAATATCCTACTGAAGTCTCACCGCTTGCGCGTAAAAGTGACACGAATCCTTTCGTTACAGATCGATTCGAATTTTATGTTGCAGGCCAAGAAGTGGCGAATGGCTTTTCAGAATTAAATGATCCTGAAGATCAGGCCGAACGATTCGAACAGCAAGTACGTGAAATGCAAGCTGGCGATCTCGAAGCCATGCCTTATGATGCTGATTATATTCACGCACTTGAATACGGCTTACCTCCAACGGCGGGCGAAGGCATCGGAATTGATCGTTTGGTAATGCTTTTTACAGACTCACCTTCGATTCGAGATGTGATTTTATTTCCGCACATGCGACCACAAGATATCTCTTAACGGGTAATGATTTAATTGAATTTAGGCCCGTGATCTTGCTGTGGGTGCTCCATATCATGATCGGCATTTTCCTTTCCAGTCTCAGGGGCTCCTTGAACCACGCCCGTACGGAGTTTTTCTTCAAATCGTGCCACTCTACTCAGTAAAGAATCTGCACTAGCTACTGCAATTTTCTCAGGAACATATCCCATCTCACCATTCTTTCGAGCAACTCTGAGGTAAGAATCGCGGATACCCACTTCTTGCCCATCATTTTCTTCTTTCATACTCTGAGTCTTTTTTTCCTCGCTACTAATTTTCTGCTGCAACTCCTCCTTCTTTTTGTCCATTGCATCAACAGCTTCAATTAACGCCACATTCGTCTTAACAAAATTTTCTTCGGCTTTTTTATCTGCAATTTGATGGCTTGAATGAGCACTCATACCTATAGTAACCGTATCTTTGCGAATCTGTAATAACTTTTCAGACTCCTCCTTTAACCGAGACTTCTTTTCATCAACAGCTTGCAGTAGAGATTCTTTTTATTGAGATACTTTTCCTTTTTCGGATTCTAGTTGACTGAGCCTAGATCGAGCCTCACTAATTTCATCTTGCAATTTGTCATGCCGTTCAGATAAAGATTCACTTCTTCGGTTTTCAGCCTCTAACTCTGGATTAGGCGCAGTCATCTCTTTATCTAATTTCACTTTAGTTTCTGCCCATTTTTTCTCTAAACGACTTTTGTTTTTATCTATTTGAAGTCTTTGTTTAACCAATGAACTTCGATACGCTCTTTCTGACTCCCGATAAATAGCATGAAGCAAAGATTTTTCTTTATTAAAGCCGCGAGATGAAATATTTTGATCACGAATAAAAGTTAAAAGTTGAAGATCAGCATCTTCGGCCCCACTATTTTTTAACTCTAACGCTCTTTTTAGAACAGCTTTTGCAGATTTCATCCTCCCAGGAGAATGTCCAGGAGTATCGATATAGCTTTTCATTAATCGTTCTATATTCGAACAAACATTTAGATGATCATGCCATTCAAACTTCTTTGAATTACCTGCAGTGATGACGCTCCTGATCACTTCTAAGTTTTGAGCTACTTGATCTAATTCAGCACGATTACGAATTACTAATTTAGCGGTGGCATCACTCTGATTAGCTGCCGAAGCTCGAACCACTCCATCTTTCACAAGCCTGTCTTCTTGCAATTCCTTGATCGACCCTACTAATCTTTGCATTTCTGTCGCAGCTCGATCCAAGTTCTCACTTCTTTTTTCTTCTTCAACATATTTCGGCCTTACCGTATCATAATAATGACTTGCCAGCGCCACAACCTGTTCGTTAGTACGCTTCAGAAGACCATCCAGAATTTTAAAAAATTTTGTACGAAAAAAATGGCTCTGATGACTAAGATGACTTGGATCAGAAGAATATTTTTGAGTGAGCATACCTTGATATTGTTTTTTGTGCTTTTCCCAGGACTCGCTATTGGCTTGAACTGATTTTAAAGCCCCCTCTAATCGATCACTTTCAGTTCTTAATAATTTCATCTCTTTTTTTTCTGATATTATTTCCCTTTCTTTTTTTCTTATCTCTCTACTTAACTCAACCTCTTTATCTCTT
Organism: Pseudomonadota bacterium; assembly: GCA_029777855.1. Taxonomy (GTDB): domain Bacteria; phylum Pseudomonadota; class Gammaproteobacteria; order JAIEPX01; family JAIEPX01; genus JAIEPX01. The sequence goes on along the minus strand of JAKORL010000038.1, from coordinate 11,429 downwards.
AACCCTCTTAACTGGAGTTCTTTTTCATCGTTTTGAGCTCTTAGCGACAATGTTGTTTCAGTAAACTCATTTTTGTGCAGTTCGATTTTGTCTTCTAATTCTTTTTTCTCTTTTTCCATTACTGCTTTTTTTTCACTATAAGACAATGCAGCTTGTTCTTTCTTGATTTTTTCTTGATCAGTAGATTCGTGTTGGGCCCTTTCTAATACTGCATACAAATAGGACGGTAATCCCATATCATGACTTGGAAGATCATCTAAAAGCTTTTGCACTACACTATCATCACCAGATAGAGAATACGCATTAAAACTCACATCATCATTCCATTTCCCTAATTCTTCTCTCAATTGGATTAATGCCTGAGCTTCTTCACTCGAACTCAACGCTTTAGCAAATCCACGAGGTAATTTCCCGTCCGCAATAAAATTAAGATTGTCCTCGATATTCTCTCTTATAGATTTATTTTTATCCCAAAGAACTTGATTTGCCCCTATTTTGCGCTGTACGATTTCATCATCGGCCATACACCCTCCTATCTTTAATCACTATTTTTATTATAGCATATCAGCCTAACTCAGCCTTGAAGCCAATAAAGACAAGGATTTTAAGCTCAAACTATCATAATGAACTATAGAGTATCTGCGCTATTTGAGACTGCAAATCATGAGATTGTTTTGCGTCACCCACGACATGATTTAGCATTATAGAAAATATCAAGGGCTTCCCGCTTTTCGTTGTTATATATCCTGACAACGTTGAAACGCCTTGAAGCGTTCCTGTTTTAGCACGAATATGATGCGCGAGATCTTGGGAGCGTAATCGATTTTTTAATGTACCATCTGTTCCAGATTCGGGAAGTGCGTTGATGAAAATATCAGATAATGCTTTATCATTTCTCATCACATACAATAGGCGTATAAATTGTCTAGGCGTGATCAAATCGTAACGCGACTGTCCTGAGCCATCGACTAAGACAGCTTGATCAAAATTAATATCCGCTTTTTTATGTAAAATAGATTTTATCGCTCTACTGCCTGCTAAAAATGTCCCCTGATGATGAGCATGACGACCCAGTGTTTTTGTGATGCATTCAGCGTAAACATTGTTAGAATCTTTTAACACAATGCCAATTAAATTTTTCAACGGTAATGATTCCATTGAAACCAAAATACTGGATTTATCAGAAGAATGTCCTGTTACAAATCTACCATTAATTTGAATATTATTTTCTTTAAAATACTGTGAAAGCAATTGCTGCGCTAATAAAGAGGGATTCTTAATAGCCACTTTTAGCAATTGTGGTTCAGAGGAGGTTGGCCAACACCCATTAAAGTGAATATGATTTTCGGCATCCACATCCAAATTAATTTCACATGCATTCATGGACTCTTCGTAGGTCACCGTATTAACTTGATGAGAGAGTTTTAAAAATGATTTAAGTGGATTGTCGACAATAGTCATTGAGGCTGGTTTTTGAAGCACAGGATTTGGAATTAAATTCACACCAACTGCATTCTCGTGCAAAATAATACTAGTAATAGGTGCTGCAAAATACCAATTTAAATCATCTTGCCCCCAACCAGGACCATACCACGGTGCTTCAAATGCAGAGGTATCGATGCGAACGTCTCCCGTAATACGATTAATACCCGCAGCATGTATTTTAGATACTAATGACTTTAGTTTCTCAGCGGTTAATGAAGGATCACCGGAAAACTGCAAGGTTAAGTTTCCTTCCAAGGTGCCATTATTTAGTGTTGTTTTGTCGATTAATGCTTCTGTTTTAAATCGATAATCAGGCCCCAATTCAATCAAGGCAGCAGAGGTTGAAAATAATTTTGCACAGCTTGCCGGATTAAATGCTTGAAATCCATTATATTCATAAATCATTTGACCAGTATTCGCATCAGCAACGGCAATGCCCACCGCAGCACGTGGCATCATATGATCAATGATGGGTGATATTTGACGATGCAAAGATTCTTGAGGCCCAGCATAACTTGCTGAACTGATGAAACCAATTGACAATATCGCGAGTAGCTTTAAATTTTTTTGCATAATTGTCTCCTGATTGCGGAAGGAGTTGATGGGGTCAAGTCTTAACTTATTGACTATTTGAATAATTAGTCAATAAGTTAAGACTTGACCCCTTGCTTTTAATGCGTAGAGAGACGCAGCTCTTGCGCACGAATCATCGCTAGACGTGCAGCGGTAGTGCCAGGATATTGTTTTTGAATTTGAGTAAGCATTTCTTCTGCTTGAGATTTATGCCCTGTATCTGTCGCAATAATCGCCAGTTTCAACATAGCATCGGGAATTTTTTTATCTTTAGGATAATTTTTTACAACTGTCTCAAAAGATTTTTTTGCTACGGAGTGTTTACCTTGTAAATAATTAATTTCACCTATCCAAAAATGAGCATTCACTGCGTAATTTCCTTTTGGATATTTAGTGACGTACTCTTTAAATTGAGTGAGGGCACGATCATACTGCTTGCTTTTTAATAATGTAAAAGCTTGCTGATATAATCCTTGCTCACCAGCAACCGAATTATTGTCACTCTTCGAAACTGCTGGAGCAGGCACAGTAACTTTTTCAGCGGTTGTTTTCACATTACCTATAGAACTGGCTTTGATACGTGCAGAAATCGGTGTTTTTACAGCTGGTTGATTTGCTGCTTCGGGCTCATCTGCCGCAGGGGGTGCAGTTGCAACTGTCGCTGGCGCTGCAGCATCCGCGGACGGAGCGGATGCTGTAGGCGCTGCGGAAGACTGCCCAATACGACTATTAATATCTTGATAAAATGATTTCTGATTCGCGGTTAATTGTTCCAAATCATGCGATTGCTTTTCCAGTTGTCCACGCAATTCTGCAATAGTTTGCTGCAATTCTTCAATGCGGGCATTGAGATTTGCTTGAGACAAATTATCAACTTTGGATTCCAAGAGCTGCAATCGATCAGGTAATGATTTAGGAGCAACCCCCGAAGAAGAAGGTTTTGAAAAAGAAATTCCTTCTTCTTGGGCATCAACTGCAGCTTCGCTGTAATCTTCAACAGGTGCAACTGCCATTCCAACGATCGGGTTTAGCATTAAAGCTAATCCAACAGAAATCAAACATCTTTTCATTATCTCATCCTATTTTAAAAATACGATATCAACGCGTCGATTGCATCGATAGGAGGTTTCTTCTTTACCCGTTGTCATGGGTTTTTCAGCACCATAACTTAAAGCTTCAATTTGCCGCGCGGGAACGCCATCTTGTTTCAATATTGCAACAACAGCATTGGCACGACGCATACCTAAAGCAATATTATATTCGCGACTTCCTCGATCGTCGGCGTTACCTTCGACTCGTACTTTGGTGTCAGCGTGTGAAAGTAGGTACTGAGATTGCGCATGAATTCCTTCCATTGATTCATCTGGAACATTACTCATATCGAATTCAAAGAAAATATGCTGTTGAACACCGCCTACTGCAGCAATCATCTCACACTTGTTTCTTTCAGCTTGTTTGCGCAATTGTAGCCATTCTGGGCTCCCGATTTCGATGCTCGTATCACCTGCCATACGACCAGTGCGGCCTTCTTCTTGGCTAAACATTTGATCTTCTGCACCATTATTTTTTTTCTTAGTCGTAGAACAGGCACTCAACGCCAATGCACCTGCCACCATCCCAATTACTAACCATTGACCTTTTCTCATAACGTTCTCCTTTTGAAAGTTAAAACCTTACAGCGTGCCCATTATAGGGTTGACCACGCCGGCTCTCGCACATCACCTTCTTGTGCTGGTAAGCGTAATTGTATTCTACCATCAATAGACACCATCCCCAAGACCTGTCTGTCATTATGTCGAGTAGCATACAACAGCATATCACCATTAGGCGCAACGCTCGGTGATTGATCGCGCGTAGTATCGGTGAGTATTTGGAAATGACTATTGGTTAAATCTAATCGACCAATTGAAAATACCCCCTCTTCTTGATGCAACAACACAATCGATTTCCCATCGGGTGTGAAATTTCCGCTTGCGTTGTAATTACCATTGAACGTTAATCGTTTGATGGAACCACCAAAAGCACTCACTTGATAAATTTGAGGACCACTACCACTTCGATTAGAAGTAAAAATCAAAGATTTTCCATCGGGTGACCATCTTGGTTCAGTATCGATCGAAAAACCATCTGTGATTTGAGTTAATTGATTTGTTGATAAATTCATCACATAAATTTTAGGCACGCCACTTTTTGAAAGTACCATAGCCAATTTTGAGTTATCAGGTGACCACGCTGGCGCTCCGTTAATACCGGGAAATGCAGCGACTACACGACGCGCACCTGTCATGACATTTTGTACGTAAATGGAAGCTCTCTGACCTTCGAATGAAACATACGCTATTTGTTTTCCATCAAATGACCAACGAGGTGACATAATGGGTTCTTTTGAAACTAAAAGTTTCTGCGGGCTATAACCATCAGCATCAGCAACGATCAAATTATAGCGTTTTAAAGGTCCTTCATTACCTTGAATTAACACGTAAGCTATATGCGTTGAAAAAAATCCTTTTTTGCCAATTAATTGTTCGTAAATTTGATCACTAATATGATGCGCTAATGAACGTAGATTTCGATCATCCGCTGTAAATGTGCGATCAAGTAGCACACCTTCTTTTCCATAAATATCGATCAACTGATATGTCACATGAATTTTATTTCCGTTTCGTTCAACTTTTCCAACGACAAGATTATCCATGCCTAATTGTTGCCAAGCTGATTTATTGACTGACTCTACTGCATGTGGCAGCTGTGTCATTTTATTTTTAGCCATAACACGAAATCGACCACAATAGGATAAATCAGACACAACCACATTTGATATGGCATTGTCATCCCCAGCTTCACCTGAAAAAGGAACGACTGCGATTGGAATAGCCCCATCAAATCCTTGAGTTAATTCTAAATCTAAAGCACCCAAAGATGATAAGGTTGAACATAGTGTTGTTACAACAACCGAAATTAGCATAAATTTTTTCATGAACTTTCCTCCAATAATTATCAGCCACAGGATGGCTGAGAAAGGTGTCAGATCTAAGATTTATACTAGCTTCTAATCTAATGTTTTAGGTTTGCCGCCTGTAGAGCTAGTATAAATCTTAGATCTGACACCTTTCTCTATCCACCCAATCTTGGCTAAAATCTGTGAGTTTGAGCCAAACTGGCCGCTTACTTACCTTCTCACCTAACTGTGACCTGCTCAGGCCGTACTGTCAATCGCAATTCACGGAAATGATTAAATTTTGTAGGCTCACTAGGCACAGGCAGTGGAGAAGCTTTCATTACAGCCGTTTGAGCTGAATGATCCAATGCTTCATCGCCACTTGATTTAACTGTTTTAACATCCAAAACCACCCCTCCAGGGGCTAAATGAATTAATAATTGACAAGACAATTCTTTATTACTTCCGGGCGGCACTAACCAATGATGACCAATTGAGCTTAAAATAGCCGCTTTATACTTGTCTAATTCTCCTTGCATAGCACGCGTATTTTCGTCATTAGATAATTGTTGTTGTTCGTCCTGCAACTGATCATTCAACGCTTTTGCCATCGCTTGTTGTTTTTCTTTAGCCAATTTCGCCAAAGCCTTTTTCTTTTCTAATGTTTTTTTATCCTGTGTTTGAGCTTGAAGTTGTTGTTGTTCTTTTTTGAGTTGTTCATCTAATGCCTTAGCCATTTCTACTTCACGTTGCTTTGCTAATTTGGCCAATTCTTTTTTCTTTTTCTTTTCTTCATTAAGTACTCTTTGTTTTTCTTCTTCCGCACGCAATTCTTCTTGATGCTTCTTCTCGACTTCTGCACGTGCTTTTTCCAGTTGCTTTTTTTCTTCAGCAATTTTTAATTCTTCCTCATGCTTTTTCTCTTCCTCAGCTAATAATTTTTCTTGACGCAGCTTCTCAGACTCAGCATGTTCTTTTTCTATGCGTTTTTTTTCTGCTTCCGCTTGAGCTCTCTCCAATTCTTTTTGCTGGTCTTTCAATTTCTGATCATCCACCCGTTTTTTCTCGATGACTTCTTGTGAAGGTACTGGAGCGGGCTCCGGTTGATTAAGAGCAAGATCTTCTGTTGGTTTGTTTTCTACAGGCTCGGTTTCAGCCCTTGGCGGCTCAGGAATAGGATTCACTTGCGTGGGTAATTTTGTTTCATCAACAGCTACTGCTTCGACGATTTTGACAGAAGACGGTGTCAGTCGAACACTTGAACTCGGTAATGTGAATATCAAGCCCACAAACAACAAAACATGCAATGCCAATGACGTTATTAGATAACGCCAAGGTAAAGTAGCTTGTTGACTTGAATCTGACATGAGTTTTTCCCGTGAGTCACATTAACTAGAGTAAGCATATTGTAACCAAACTTCTAAGTGAATGAGAAGGTATTACACCTAAAAGTTTCTTTTCAGTCTTCGCAAGCGTAGCGGCGACTAATATGAGTAATTCAGCACTTTTGGGCCTTTCTTCACGATGAGTTATTACAAGATCGAGGTTATTCCATGTGCGGTTGAGTCAACAACCCAACCCGCGGCGCCCCAGCCTTTTGTAAAATAACCATGGCATGCACTACGCTACCATAATCAACATGATGATCACCTTTTACAAACACTTGTTGTTCTCGACCTTCTTGCTTCGCTTTAGCCAATTCGGCCGCAACATCTTGCATTAAATTTTCCTCAGTAATCGGAGAAGTAGGCTGGCTTGAAATATTTAAAAAATATTGACCTTGAGAATTCACACTCACAATCAAAGGTTCTTTTTCTGTAGATGTTAAAGGTTTTGAAGCTGCTTTGGGCAAATCTACTTGTACTCCTTGATTTAACAAAGGAGCCGTTATCATAAAGATAACAAGTAGCACCAACATGACGTCAATGTATGGAACTACGTTAATTTCTGCCATTCGAGCACGACGTTTACGCATGTATGAACCTCACAACATTCTGGCTAATGAGAAATTTGTCGACTAAGAAGCGCAACAAATTCTTCCTGAAAAGTATTATACGTATTACTGATTCGCTCAAAATCGCTACTAAATCGATTATAAGCGATTACTGCAGGAATTGCTGCAAATAATCCCATCGCCGTGGCAATCAATGCTTCAGAAATCCCCGGGGCCACCATCGCAATGGTTGCCTGCTGAGACTGCCCTGCCAACGCTTGGAATGAGGTCATAATTCCCCAGACTGTTCCAAATAACCCAACGTAAGGGCTTGTTGATCCTACTGTGGCTAAGAAAGGCAAATGTCGCTCTAACTTATCTTGCTCACGCGCATCTGCAATGCGCATCGCACGTTGCACACCATCCATAATAGCTTGTGGAGATACATTGGTTTTTTGTCTCATACGTAAAAAGGCTTCGAACCCAGCAAAAAACAAGCCTTGTAAACCTGATAATTCTTGAGGATGTCGTTTTAATTTTTCAAATAATTCATTCAAATCACCGCCTGACCAAAATTGATCTTCAAAATGATCTGCTTGTCGACGAGTATTTCTGAAAAAAGCAGCGCGCTGGATAATAAATGCCCATGATACTATTGATGCCAATACTAAAAGCATCATGACAAATTTTACTAATGGACCTGCATCCAAAATAAACGTTAATAAACTGGCATTATCACTCATACAATTCTCCAAATAAAAAAAACGAAAAGAATTTATTCCCTAACAACTTCTTCCTTTTGATGGTAGGCCATACCAAAATGCTCATACGCTAATCGAGTAGCCACTCTCCCACGCGATGTTCGATGCAAAAATCCTTGCTGGATTAAATAAGGTTCTAAAATATCTTCGATAGTACCACGTTCTTCACCTATTGCAGCCGCTATACTATCTAAACCTACCGGGCCTCCTTGAAATTTTTCTAAAACCGCTAATAGCAATTTACGGTCCATCATATCAAAACCGCGATCATCAACCTCAAGTAAATTTAAAGCTTGATGGGCAATTACCTCACTAATCACACCATTGCCTTTTATTTGAGCAAAATCCCGAGCTCGACGCAATAATCGATTTACAATACGTGGCGTCCCTCTCGCACGACGCGCAATTTCTTTTGCCCCTGCGGGATCAATTTCCACACGTAATAGGCGTGCAGAGCGAGTTACAATTTTTGTTAAGTCCACTTCATTATAAAATTCCAACCGCTGCACAATGCCAAAACGATCTCTCAAAGGAGAGGTTAAAAGACCCGCTCTAGTTGTGGCGCCCAACAACGTAAATGGAGGCAGATCCACTTTAATTGATCGCGCAGACGGCCCTTCACCAATCATGATATCCAATTGATAATCTTCCATGGCAGGATACAAAACTTCTTCTACCATCGGACTGAGGCGATGTATTTCATCAATAAAAAGAACATCATGAGGTTCTAAATTAGTTAATAATGCAGCTAAATCACCTGCTTTATCGAGTACAGGTCCTGAGGTTTGACGTAAATTAACGCCCATTTCTGTAGCGATAATGTTCGCTAATGTCGTTTTACCTAACCCCGGAGGGCCAAACAATAAAACATGATCCAGCGCCTCATTACGTGCTCGCGCCGCACCAATAAAAATCTCCATCTGCTCACGCACAGCCGGTTGACCAATGTAATCATTTAAAGTTTTAGGACGAATAGCTCTATCGAAAGTTTCATCATCACCACTGGTTGTGGGATCTATTATCCTATTGTCTGTTATCATCGTTTTTCCTTAGTAAAGACTAGGCCATGGCTTTTAGTGCATATTTTATAAGTGATTCACTCGTTACACAACCCGCCGGGGCATTCGTTACAGCACGCCTTGCTTGATCCGGCTTGTATCCCAATGACACTAATGCACTAATAGCATCCGCGATCTCACTACCCGCAGCTTCACCGTTGGGCAACAGTATACCCACCGATAGATTCGGCTCACCAAACGCTGATAATTTATCGCGCATCTCGATCACTAATCGTTCAGCGGTCTTTTTCCCTACACCCGGTATGCGAGTCAAACTGCTCGTATCATTATCCAATATCGAACGAATAAAACTATCAGGATCTGCACCCGATAAAATCGCTAATGCCACTTTGGGCCCTACACCACTAACTTTAATTAAATGACGAAATAATACGCGTTCACGCTCATGGTAAAATCCGAAAAGCAAATGCGCATCTTCGCGTACGACTAAATGAGTATAAAGAAAAATTTCTTTCTCATCTCCCGTCAAATGATAAAAAGTCGACATCGGTGTTTCTATTTCATAACCAACACCCTGAACCTCGAGCAATATCTGAGGTGGATTTTTTTTTATAATTTTTCCTCTCAAACTACCAATCATGATTAGCCTCCAAAATCTTCATACGAACATTATTCCCACGCGAGTTCGCATGACATAATGCAATTGCCAGTGCATCCGCCGCATCACTTTGAGGCGTTTTTTCTAAATTTAATAATACTTTTATCATGTGTTGCACTTGCTGTTTTTCTGCGCCACCATAACCAACAATCGCTTGTTTAACGTGACGAGCAGAATATTCTGCTACTGAAATACCCTGATTTGCCAAAGCAACTAAAGCAGCTCCACGAGCTTGACCTAATTTTAAAGCAGAATTCACATTGTTTTTCATGAACACTTGTTCAATACTCGCTTCATCCGGTGGATAGGTATTTATCACATCACAAAGACCCTGATAAATTTGATGCAACCGCGAAGCCATTTCATCACCTGTGGTTTTAATACAACCACATGCCAAAAAAGTGTGACGATTACCCGTCGTAGAAATCAAGCCATATCCTGTTGTTCTAGAACCAGGATCAATTCCCAAGATAATCGTTTTTTTCATGTTACTATGCTAGCGAATTTAAAAATTCATCTGAAAATTCTGCATTGGAATGTACATTCTGCACATCATCAAGATCTTCCAACATATCAATTAATTTCATCATTTTTTCTGCGTCTTCTCCCTCAACCTTGACTGTGTTTGCAGGAATCATTGTCACTTCTGCACTGCTCGGTGTTAAATTTGCCTTTTCTATTGCCTCTTTAATAAGATGAAAATTGTCGGGTGATGTGTATACCTCAATGGAAGAATCTTCACTTGTAACAATATCCTCAGCTCCTGCATCCATCGCAATTTCCAAAATTTTATTTTCATCTGCGCCAGCAGGAAACAATATCAACCCTTGTTCTTTGAATAAGTACCCGACCGAACCACTGGTTCCTAAATTACCACCCGTTTTAGTAAAAGCATGCCTGACTTCTGCCACTGTACGATTTCGATTATCCGTCAAACATTTCACCATAACAGCAACACCATTAGGGCCATAACCTTCGTACACTATTTCTTCGAGCTGCTCGGAATCACCACCGCCAGCACCACGTGCTATCGCTCGTTTGATCGTGTCGTTAGGCATTTCGTCCGAACGCGCCTTATCAACGGCTAGCCGAAGCGTGGGGTTCGTTTCAATATCTCCCCCTCTTTTTGCAGCCGTTGTAATGTTACGGATATGCTTTGTAAATTGCTTTGCTTTTATCGCATCTTGCTTGGATTTGCGATGTTTGATGTTGGCCCACTTGCTATGACCTGCCATATAAGATCCCCCCTAGCTTTAGCTTGAAAATTGCACTAAGGGCCTATAGTACACTAGCCTGAGGAGGCTGTCAGCCAGGCAGGCATCTCAATTAAAGCAAATCTGGATTATCTTCCACAGAGATCATGCGACGTATTTCATCTGTTTTAAATCCAATAGCCATTGGCAGTAGATGTTTTTCTAACACAACCACATCATATAATTCTTCAACGACACCTTCCATTTTCAAAGAATGAACGATATCACCCGTTTGTAAATTAATAATAAACAATCCTGACCGAGCCTCAACCTTTTTCTCTTCTAATGTTTTGTCTAATTCAAGACCTGAAAAAGTGCCATTTTGTCGACATTTTGATGATCCTACGACAGCGAAATCATTAATAAAACTTAAACCTCGAGTATAACCAGGACAAAAAGTTACACGCTCGAATTTTCCTTTTTGCAAATCAACATAACCTAAATACCCACTACCTGATTCCAATAGCCATAATTTACCTTTATATAATCGAGGTGAGTGAGGCATAGATAACCCTGTACAAACAACCTCACCTGTTTTTACGTCGATGACTGAACCACCATCAGATCTGTGTTCACGCCATCCTTCATGAATATCCGCTTGCGCAACACAGGTAACATATCGAGGCTCACCATTTTCCATGGCTAATCCGTTTAAATGACAACGATCTTCCGCAGCCAATTTACTCACAAATGAGGGTTTCCAAAAGGGTTTAAAGCTGTGCGTTAAACTCGCTTTGGACAAACAACTGAATAATGTATTAACAAAAATAACTTCACCATTTTTATTCACTGCAACATCATGCACATCT
>JAKORL010000037.1 GCA_029777855.1 Pseudomonadota bacterium | reverse complement strand
GCCGCCGTTAACGTCGTTTTTCCATGGTCCACGTGACCTATCGTGCCCACGTTCACGTGAGGTAGGGTACGTTCAAAGGTTTCTTTTGCCATCTGGTTTCTCCTCAATCATCAGTAAAATAAACAATTAACGTAGGTGTCGGTCTACGTTTTGGAGCCCACAACCGGGATTGAACCGGTGACCTCTTCCTTACCAAGGAAGTGCTCTACCACTGAGCTATGTGGGCTATAGCCCGCCGTTTGAGCGCATCCTGTATGGAGCGGGTGATGGGAATCGAACCCACGCTATCAGCTTGGAAGGCTGAAGTTCTACCATTGAACTACACCCGCAGTCCTAACTCACAACTGGTGGAGGGGGTAGGATTTGAACCTACGAAGGCAGAGCCGCCAGATTTACAGTCTGGTCCCTTTAACCACTCGGGAACCCCTCCGAAAATAAAGCATTTGATTCTCACGCAGCGGACATGAAAAGTCAATAAATAAGAAAAGAAGTCGGGTCTATTGGGAAAGATGGACCATGGTTGGGGATAAGAAGGATTCATCTAAAACGAATTCATGTAACCCACGTTGGTGCTGATCACCAAGAGTCCCCGCATAGGAAAGCGACACGACACCCGCAACTGCAGCTGCAATAATATACGGCAACACATTTGCAAGCACCACACTTGAAAAAACAAACGAGCCCACAAGCGGTGCGGCTGCAATGATAAGTGCCACAACACCTACAACACTAAAAAAAATAATGCTACCGTACCCTTCCTGATAATCAAACTTAGTCTGTTCATTATTAATATTGAGAAAATATTCCGATTCGGCGGGTTTGGTTTTAATAATTTCGAGCTTTAATGCAGCAAGCAAAGGCAAAAGATCACAATTTTCATATTGCATTTTACTTTTTAAAGTGTTGATCGCTTGCGACTGCGATACGAAATTAAAATCACCCTGAGAAATACGCAGTAATTCTTTGTAGCGTTGCACCTTTTGCTCATCAGTACCGGTTATCAGCGCATTTAAAAAATCACCTTGTGTTCGCGCATGTTGAAGCAATAATTCTCTTTGCTTACCAACCTTAACAAAAAATTCAGCTCGTGCTTTGGCACCAGAATACTGGGGTATTTTGGGTAAACTTACGCTTGTTCCTTTACACAATTTAGCTAGAGTTGCCAGATCTTTATCTTCAAGATACTCTGCGAGCTTTTGATAAACATTCAGTGGTAATGCACCAAGATTTGTTTCTTTATTTTCTACAGCCATAAATCACCCCGCCGCAACTACAGATTTATTCTGAATTTCAGCAGCTAAATTATCTACTAATACACCATGATCACGATAATCTAATTTAGCCTGCCTTATTGCCTCTTTACCTTGCCTAGACACAAAGAAATCTTTGAATGTTTTTTGCACGCGATCCTCAGAAAATTCTACGGCTTTATTTTCTTCTTTCACGTAGGCACGATAACTGTCGTCAAATTGTTTTAATATTTTTTCACTGGTGTGTCTTAAACCAATAAAACGTAAAACCTGACGAGCCTCAGGTCGTTTATCAACGACTTCATCACCAACTGTTAATTCGCCACGCTTAGCTTCATAAATCATTGTTTTGATAGCCTGTTTACCAGCTTGAATTTCATCGCTACCTTCTTTCATATAAGCTGAGCGAAAACGCGAAGAAATACCAAAATATTTAAAGGCCAAACCCGAAACTCCTAACGTCACAATATTAAATAATGATTTGGTGACTTTACGCGAGTTGAGCTCTGGATCAGTCCACCCTCCAATAACAATATAATATACAGATTTCAACGTTCGGCGAGCTAAAAATGCTGGAAGTGCCACTACAGCCGCAACAGAACCACCAATGATGCCACCTAAAATTTTCCAGAATTTCGGAGTACTAAGTGTTTTCCCAACGTAATATATACCTGTGAATGCTACATCTAATGTGTTTGTCACAGCCGCTGTCACAAGCACAGCCGGTGCGGTCAATAATCCGAAAAGGATACGAACAACACTATTTCGTGAATCATCATAATCCCGATGATCTCCCATAACACCATAGTTCCCAAGTATGTTAAACGTAACGTGGATATTTCGAGCATAGGATAGAGTACCATGATATAAAGACGTGAAAAATAAATCAGCTGTATTAGTAACCACTGCAACAGAAAAAACAAAAGGTGCGCTGAGTATACCGTACACAACTTGTGCAACTACGTTACGTGGATCACCTACTGTAAGCCGATCACCAAATACACCATGATCCCCTAATATTACATTAAAAGTACGTGCGATATTAATTCCAAATGAAGTTGCCGTGTGAGCAAGCAATGACAAAGTAATATCAATGACATTTAAAAGCGTACTGACAACGAAAACAGCGGGTGCGGAAACTATACCAAAGAAAACTCGTAATATAATATCACGATCATCTTTATATGGAGCAATCGATCCCACAACACCGTATTGACCCAACAAATGATAAGTTGCACGTAAATTATGCCCAAAAGACAAGGCGGTGTGATACCCAAAAGTGGCAACAACATCCACACTATTTGTAACCACAATCACAGGAGCCACTACGACGGCAGATAGAACACCAAAAAGAAATCGTAAAACAACGTTTCTTTCATCCGTGTAATCTTGATAATTCCCTAATACACCATCGTGACCGAGTAAATTATAACTGACTCGAATATTATGCCTTACAGACAGTCCGAAATGCTTTCCAAAAGATAGGGTGAAGTCAGCAAGGTTGGCCAGAGTACTGACAACTAATACTACTGGAAAACCAATCGCCCCAAAAAGTATTTTGACAGAAGTGCTACGAGAGTCGTTATATGATTGGCGTTCACCAAATACACCTTCTTTACCCAACAAATTATATGTTGCTAAAATATTATTTTTGATCGAGAGCAAAAGATTACGAATAAAATGGGATCCACCAATAAATGTATAACTTACTACTGAAGAAACAAGCACTAGTGGTAACGTTGGTATACCAAAAATAATTCTGACCAGATAATGACGTGGATCATTATCTGCAACATTTTGCTCGGCGGCATCTGTTTCATCTGATTGCGCGTTTTCACTCTCCGAGCTTTTTACTTGCTTGACCTGTTTAATCAAACTCAAAGAATATTTGATATTGTAATAAAATGATAACCAAGTGTGCTTAAAAAATGTGAGCGTGAAATCAATAACATTAGGAATCAAATTGAATGGAATTGTAAACGGCAGTGCTAAAGCACCATAAAACCATTGTGCAAATAAACCTCGCGAGTCATTATTAACACGACGCGGACCCAAAACACCATATTTGCCCAGCACATTATAATTAATGTAAATCTGATAACCAACAGATTTGGCGTAATTTAAAACGAAAGAACTGCTAGCATCTATGACGTTACTTATTAATGCGACTGGCAGCACTACTGGCATGCTTATTAGGCCGAAAAATATTTTGGCTGCGATATTTCGATCATCTTGATACGAAAGCGATTCCCCGAATACACCATAAGATCCAAGCAAATTGACTGTTGGACGTAAATTTCGATAAACAGAAACGCTGAACTGATACAAAAAACTCGAACTTCCATCGACTAAATTCGATAATAAAATGACAGATATCACTATCGGTGCAGTAATAATACCAAAAATAATTTTCTGCACCGTCGATTCACGATGATCATCATAACCCTTTCGATCCCCCATAATACCATATTTACCCAGTAAATTATAGGATGCGCGTATGTTGTAATAAATTGAAGCCAGGGTGTGATAAGTAAGCTGAAAACCTATATCAAACACATTCGTGAACACAGCCAGAGCGAATACTATAGGCGCAGAAACAATACCAAATAAAACTTGAAGGAGAATGTGACGATCACTATCATCGTAGCTCTTACGCTCTCCAAATAGTCCATTATTACCGAGTATTAAATTAAATGTGCGGGTAATATTGGCGATAATTGAAACGAATGTGTGATACAGAAAGGTCAATGATAAATCCAAAGCATTGATGGACAAAGTAAAAACAGCTACCAGCGGAAACGACAGAATCCCAAACAAAATTTGAGCTGATTGAGAGCGAGGATCATTAGAGGAATGTCGCTTACCGAAAAAACCATATTCACCAAGAACAAGATTGAAAGAGGCCGTTAAATTGTAGAAAAAAGATTTAAAAATGTTTTCGATAGCAATATAGGCGAAATTCAAGTATTGAAATAAGCCAAGCCCAGCACCAAAAATAACGCCAAACAAATTATCTAAGACAGGATGAAGATGTTCATACGGATCAAAACCATATTCTAAAACAATTTTATTGCGAGTACCGTAATCAACATTGGCAGGGAAAATACCATCAGCGGCGTAAGGTCGGAGTCCTGGCGGCCCAAATAAGGCCTTTTCTACAATATAACCGAGTAAGTTAATTCCAGTAGCAGCAAGGGGCACAGCAACATGAACCACCAAAACTTCGCCAACAGGATAGACAACATAATCCCATGTGGCCTTTCCGGTCACAGCGATACCTGAAGCAACTGATGAAATAACATTTGTACCCGCTTCTGCAAGACCGCTGGCTACCTGTGTAAACAATCCCATAATATTTACCTCTAAAAGTTCTTTTTAAAAAATTGTACAAGCTTGTGTTGGTTCCCTTAAGCTTTCCTTAAGAAATACCTATAATTATATAGATAATATCACCTTTATTTAATCAAATCAAGGCGAGCTTGAAAATAGAATAAAAATTCGATGGGGGATTTAAAAAGATCCTAGTCTGCAGCAGTTAAAAACGCTATTAAATCTGCTTCGGCAACTAAAGCGAGCAATTCACCCTTATTTGCGCACCCGAATTTTGCTTTGAGATTCTTCAGATAAAATTCCACGGTGCGGTGAGACAATTTTAATTCTCGAGCAACTGTTTTGACTGTTCTTCCACTGGCCAATGCGCACAAACAATCACACTCCCGCGGGGTCAAATAGATACCTGAAAATTCACCAGTCAAATAAATACGATCACGCTTTAGGTCTCGCAGATTATTATCTAAATCATCACGGTTTTCAGGACCTAGATTGGTATAGTGAAAAGAATAATTAAGATCGTCTTTATTTAAAACTTCGTTAAGAATTCCCTGCCAATAATGATGTGATTTCATAGAAAATTCCCTTCTTAAAATGCTTCATTCCTCCAATCATTGGAGTTTGTCTACTGATTATTAATTTTATAATCAGATAAAAGCACAATAGTAAAACAGACACATTCGGTCAATACAGTAGCCTGTAATTCTAAGCTTCTTTGTTTCGCGAGCATTTTCTTACTTTTCGTCACAGAGAGGGTAAACAGGAGGGATTTGGGTAATATGCTATAATAAGTATACTAACTGTAAGGAGCCCTATTTATGACAGCACAATACATTACAAAATTATTCATCTCGATATTGTTCTTTATGAGCTTGTCGTCTGCATTTGCCAAACCCACTGCCCCCTCCAATCACCTGAATTCAGTCACAGGGTATTGGACTACGGTCGATGATAAAACCGGTCAGGTACGCAGCATTTTGCAACTTTGGGAATCGCGCGGTGTAATCTATGGACGTATAGAAAAAATATTCAAGCAACCAGGAGATACCGGGATATGCTCACAATGTCCGGGACAATTTAGAAATAAACCCATACTCGGCCTAACCATTATTTGGGGTCTTAAAAAGACGGGAAATACTATCTGGTCTGGTGGACAAATTTTAGACCCTCATACTGGCAAAGTGTATAAAATAATGCTCACTTTAGCGAATGATGGAAAATCATTACTAGCCAGAGGATATCTTGGAATTAGTCTATTCGGACGCACTCAAAATTGGTATCGTCACTTTTAACCTAGAGTTGGAACTGATTCGAGCGGCATAACCAACAGGAAAATTAGCTGGAAATAGGCTATAATCAAAATGTAGTACTAAAGAGCGGGGCATGTATGAAAGAACGTGACGTAGAACAAGAGCTAAAGCAATTAGATGAGCTATTAAAGACGATTCGAACAGGGTTAGATCAGTTTAGCGGTAAAGAATCGACTAAAAAAATCCTGGAATCCGAATTGACAGACTATCAAGAGGGCGTACAAGACTTAAAAGATAACCCAAATCAGCCTAATAGAGATGGTCTTGTTCAAGAAGCCACCAAAACTCTCAACCAATTTAAGACAGAAGTTGAACTTAGGGCTGCAGTTGCCAACATGACGAAGGCGGGTGAAAAACTTGGAAACGATGGTAGCTTCACTACTAATCGATTGAAATCTAATATTGCGGATACAACAGCTATAGTTAATAAGTCACTAGATCTTCACGGAAAAAACATTGGCTTTTTGAATGATTTGAAAAGAGACGTTAATAAAGTAACTCGTGAAGTTGAAACATTCACAAACCCAACTAAAAACGTTAAACAAAAATCAACAGCTAGGGCTGAAATTGAAGTTGATCCAAAAAGTAAACGTCAAAGCATAAGAGAACTTCCTAGTAATGCCATGAAACGATTATCGGCTACACTTTCTCCGACAGCTGTTAGGGATTCACTTACTAATTTCACCGGTCGTCTACCCTCTGTTAAAATTATGATGAGCGCCGCAGCCCAAGTCTTCAAAAATCTTCCTATCCCATCTGTCGTTAACATTACAACCGCCATTACCTCCGCAGCAAACAAAACTGTTACTACAACGAAAGATTTAGCATCTTCTTCAGCCAATCTAATGAAAGGCATGTATAATGCAGCTGCAAATTTCCTTAATAACCTTCCGATCCCTTCTGTTTCTAAAATTGTTTCAGGTCTAGCATCAGCAGCAAATAAAGTGAGTGATAACATAAAATCTTTTACATCTATTTTTACTGGACAATCACAATCATCTAAGAACAACGACCAAACTACTAGTGATAAAAGTCAAAAAAGCACTTATGCAGATTTGATAGGGAAAATAATTTCAGAAGAAGCAAAAACTCAAAAAGATATGCCCACAACAGATCCCAACAAAAAAGTGACAATTAGCGCAGATAAGGTGAATGAGCTATTTACATTATTACAGAAAAACGCTAATGAACCTGCAGCTAGTCAAAAATCCCCGACGAATACTTCTTCAGTTGCTCAAAAAACAGGAGATCCTACAGTCACAGCGAATTCCTCATCTGCTCCAAGAGCCAGTTGGACAACACAAGGGAGTGCAGAAAAAGCCAGGGTAGAGAAAGTCAAAGCAGCTACAGCCAATCCTAACACTGAAACCTCAAACGTGTCTTTTAAGAAGTAAAGGCCCTACTTAATTGTGGCTGATAGTTATTCGTTTAAATCCCTACTTCAAATCAGTTTTCCACCTCTTAGGAAACTCAAATACAACGCTGATTGGCCTATATTGAAAATCAAATTTTCTTTTTTATATTAGTATCAACTATTAGATCGCTTGATATTCAAGTTTTTTTAATGTATTATTTGAAATATGTATAATTATCGATCACGCGCGGACGAAAAAATTAGAGGGTGAAATAGATGCTAGAAGAAAAAATAGAAATCGATGAAAAATGGCTGCACTCGTTAAGGCATTCAGTCATTGACCCACTTATAGAACATCCAGAAAATCTCGATGCATTATGTCGATATGTCGCCTCGAATCCTGTGAGCCTTTCATATATTAATAAACGACTTTATCGCCTTGCATCATTGCAGAGCAAACTAACAGAAGCCCATCTAAAACAATGCGAAATGCTCCTAGAAGCTGGGGCAGATCCTAATTATATTTATGGTGAGAAAGATCATGCAACTCACCAAAGCATACTTCAAGCTGCTGCTGGGGAAGGTCATTTCACATTAATTAAAATACTACTTACTCGTGGGGCAAAAGCCGATCTTTACGTTGCCAGAAAATGGAAGCAGCAAAATAATAATCTCACCGAAAAAGAAAGACTAGCAGATTTAACGGGAAGAAGAAAATTACCGATACAAATAGCCATCGATAGTTTCAAAAATCACAACAAGTATAAAGACAATGATATGATCAATTCTTGTAAATCATTATCTGAAGCCACACTATCGGCACTTGGAATCCAAGATACACTAAAACAGTCTTTGAATAGCCTTTATTTTCGTCTATTAGAAAAGATTTCAAAAAGCCATCACGATGCAATAAGTAGTAATAAACAGTTGATTATTGCGATCGGCGAATCTCATAGCGGCACTGTTTCGCTTATTATGGAGCTTATGGCCCTGCAAATATCACGTCAATTAGGAATTTCTCTATGCTTATTTGAACATAATAAATATATTGAAAGAAACGTACAACTACTGGGCCGCATGCCTACTAATGAAGATAAATGGCAAACTGCATTAACAATAAATGAACAACTCAAAACTTTAGGCATGCAGTCTAAAGCAGTCGATCTCGGACATTGGGGAGCTAAAAAAACGGGCGATGGCTATGATGATTACGAAAATTTAGAATCCCAACGCGATAATTTCAATAACGAAAGACCCGAAGGCATTCGATACCGAAATCAAGTAATGCATGATGTGATTTTATCAGGAATCAAAGAGCACTCTGTACTCATTGTCGGCTCTGGTCATTTACAAGGAATGCTCGAAGAAATTCCATTCCCAGACAATATCTGCACCTTAGCCATTAATACAGTTTACGATGTAACAAAAGTAGCTCCTCGCGGTAGTGATTCAGACCCTCAGTTCTGGAATAATCTTCGATTTTTCTTAAGCAAAGACCATGTCATTAAACCCGAAGAACAAATTGAAAAAATGTCAGAATTTCTAGACCCTGCATCTGCAGTGCAGTATGTTAATGAGATTCACGAGCAATATCTGTGTAAGGAACGTCTTTCCACGTCGCATCTTTAGTTGTTAGTTCTTTTAGAAAACCATCATCGCTTTTCATTGAATTTAGATTTGACACTACTCTTTTTTAATGGGTATTTGTGCTAATGGGCTGTTCAAAATAAGAGTTTAATTGTCAAATAAAATATCAAGTGAAACTCATTATCAAGAAAGATTTCTAGCATAAGATAGTATTTTTAATTTAATTAATAGCTAACTAAGATAACGATTTTCCAAAAGAACTAACAACTAAAGATGCGACGACAAACATAAGCAAACTACTCAGGAGCAGAAGGCTGCGGATTTGAGTTTTCTGTTGCCGGTGCTGCTGCGGGTGTCTCTGGAGTTGGAGCAGGCGCGGGAGCTGGAGCAACAGGTGGGGCGCTCGGTGGAGATGCAGGTTCCGCGGGGGGAGGAGTTTGCGCAGCAGCTGGCTCTGCTGGAGCCGGAGCAGGTGTAGGAGCGGTGGCGCTCGGTTGAGTGGCAGGCTCTGGCGGAGGGGTATTTTTGGGTGCAGGAGCTGGGGTTTGTTCAACAGGATTCTGCGCGGGAGCTGGAGCCTGGGCTGCTGGCGCTGGGGCAGCATGCGCAGCAGTTGGAGCTGCCTGTTCAGGCATGGTTTGAGGCGCTGGAGCCTGAGCTGCTGGCGCTGCGGCAGCAGGTGTAGTAGTTGGAGCGGCTTGTTCAGGGGCTGCGCTAGCGGGCGCTTGGGTCGGCTGCACTATTTTGGCTGGCTTACTTTGTTTGGGCCCCATTGTTGAAGGTATGTTTTGATTCGGAGCTCCAGCAGGTGTCTGAGCTTGTTCTGTCTCTGTTGCTGGCTTTGATGAAGTCTCTGAACTTGGCGGTGTAGGGCTGACAATTTTTGTAGGCTTTTCAGCAGGCTTAACCACCACGGTGCTTGGTGGCGCTTGTGTAGGCGCTTCATGCACACTCGGTTGTACGGGTTTTACGATCACTGTGGTAGTGCTTGGAGGTGCAGGACTTACTATTTTCGCAGGCCTCTCATAAGGTTTTACAATAATTGTGTTTGTTTGGGGGCGCGGGGGCTGTTTAATGATCACCGTACTAGGCGGTACTGGATGCGGAACAATAATAACAGCAGGCGGTGGCGGACGCTTGATTATTACAGTGCGTTCTTCAATGTAGGGCGCTGCCGTAGTACTGGGTGGCGCAACTCGTTCGTAGCCATGCGGATATCGATCTCGAGCTCGGTCAGGAACATAGATAATTCTTTCCCGTGTTTCTCTTTGAGGAACAACAATGACTCTTTCTTGAGGTTTCTTAGGAGGTTTTGGAACCACAACTGCTCGTGCAGGTGCTTGTGGTACTGGAGCCGCTGCTTGAGGAGCCGGAGTGACTACTTGAGGCGCTTGAGTCGGTGCCACCGCTTGCGGTGCAACCTGTTGCGGCTGCTCAACCACAGCAGGTTGAGACATTTGTACGGGCGGTGTCTCTTGCTTTTTTTCGCACGCAGCTAATACAACTAATCCCACTAAAACAACGGTAACATTTAAAACTCTACGCATAATAAACCTCTAAAAATACAAACATTATTATATTATAGCACTTTTTCTATTAATTTTCCCAGTGTTAAATTGATAAGCGCAGCAATTCTCAGCCAAGGTTTTTTGATGTGTGTCGCCCAATACCCCACACCTGAATATTGCATACATGATTGTAGCGAGAAGCAAAAGAGCGCACCTGCGATATACAGGCACAGGTTCTTATTTGTGTCACTTAATATCTATAAGATATAAGCACTGAGATCAACATTTTCGGCTAACGCTGCTAGCTGAGAATCAACATATTTTTTATCAATCACAAATTTATCACCACTTCGTTCGCTCGCGCTAAAAGAAATTTCTTCAAGCAGACGCTCCATAATAGTATGCAAACGACGCGCACCAATATTTTCCGTTTTTTCGTTAACGAGGAATGCTATTTCAGCCAATCTGCGAATGGCATCTTTTTTAAATTCAATTTTATATCCTTCAACTGCCATCAGCGCAACATATTGCTCTGTCAATGAAGCTTTAGGCTCTGTTAATATTCTTTCAAAATCATCACTGGATAATGCGTTTAATTCAACTCGAATAGGCAAACGACCTTGTAACTCAGGAATTAAATCAGAAGGTTTTGATAGATGAAAAGCACCCGATGCAATAAATAAAATATGATCCGTTTTAATCATACCATAGCGTGTTGAAACGGTAGTGCCTTCTACTAAAGGTAATAAATCTCGCTGAACACCTTCACGAGAAACATCAGCACCTGATGCTCCAGAGCGCCCCACAATTTTGTCGATTTCATCAAGAAAAACAATTCCATTTAATTCTACAGCTTGAATAGCGCGATTGCGAATTTCTTCTTCATTAACCATTTTCGAGCCTTCGATTTCAGTAATTAATTTAAAGGCTTCTTTCACGGTTAATTTTCGGCGTTTAACTCGATCACCTGATAAATTTTGAAAAAGACTTTGAAGCTGGCTACTCATTTCTTCCATTCCGGGAGGCGCCATAATTTCAACACCAACGTGTAATCCCGGCAAATCAAGCTCTAAAACCTTATCATCAAGTTCGCCATTATGTAATTGTTTACGAAATTCCGTACGCATACTGGGCTCTTTAACGAGCACGTTTGAGTCAAAAGGTTGTTTTTCTACCTCACTTCGAGACGGCGTCAATAATGCATCTAAAATCTTTTCTTCTGCAGCTTCTTCAGCACGAGTTTTGACTTTTTGCATTTGATGTTCACGTTCATCTTTTACCGCTTTATCCACCAAATTTCGAATAATGGACTCTACATCACCCCCCACATAACCTCTTTCAGTGAATTTTGTTGCTTCTTCTTTAATAAATGGAGCTCTTACTAATTTAGCTAATCGACGTGAAATTTCTGTTTTACCTACGCCAGTGGGTCCAATCATTAATATATTTTTGGGCGTAATTTCTGGCGCTAATTCAGGGTCAACTTGCAAACGGCGCCAGCGATTTCGTAACGCAATAGCAACTGCTCTTTTCGCAGCAGCTTGCCCAACAATGTATTTATCAAGCTCGTGTACGATTTCTTTTGGAGTCATCGTAGGAATTACTGTGGCCATAATGATTTACCTATATCAAGTGTTACTGTCGATTTCTTCAATGGTTAAATTGTGGTTGGTAAAAACGCAAATATCGGCTGCAATATTTAAACTTTTTTCGACGATATTACGTGCTGTGAGCTTTGTATTTTCGAATAAAGCTTTGGCTGCAGCTTTTGCAAAAGGCCCGCCTGACCCAATAGACATCAAGCTATCTTCAGGCTCAATAACATCGCCCAAACCACTAATGATGAGAGAAGCTTCTTTATTAGCAACAAGCAACATAGCTTCCAAACGTCGCAACAATTTATCTGTTCGCCAATCTTTAGCGAGCTCCACTGCTGAACGCAATAGATTGCCAGAATGTTTTTCTAGTTTTGCCTCAAAAAGCTCGTACAAAGTAAACGCATCGGCCGTTCCACCAGCAAATCCTGCTATCACTTGGCCTTTGTACAGCTTACGAACCTTGCGCGCATTACCTTTCATCACGGTATTACCCATGCTGACTTGGCCATCTCCACCAATAACCACTTTGCCGTTTCTGCGCACGGACAAAATCGTTGTGCCTCTGAATTGTTCCAACTTACGCTCCTAACTAGAGTAGATAGTACTATATGAGGATAAAGTTTGCATTTTCAACTAGTGAAAGTACGTATTTCAACTTAGCACAGTTTTCACGAAAGGGACCGTCAGAAGCCTCTTTTCTTCAAGCGAAGCTGAATCGAGCTTATCTAAGAGTGCAAACAAGTCTGATAAATTTCGAGAACAATGCGACAACATATAATGCCCGACCGAATCACTCAACTGCATACCACGCAAGTTAGCACGTTGCTGTAGTGCCGTGAGCTTATCCTCATCACATAATGGTTTTATTTGATACGTCACACCTGCGGCAAGACGCGAACGAAAATCAGGAAGTTGAATTTGACACGATAAAGGTGACATCGATGCAGTACATATTAATTTAGATCCAGCGCTCTGTAATTGATTATAAGCATGAAATAATGCAACTTCCCATTCATTCAACCCTGCGATTGAATCCACATCATCCCACAAAACAATATCATATTGATCCATGCCTCTTACAATATCCGGTGATAAATTTACATAATCCGATAGCGCAACATACATCGCTTTTTTTTGAAGTTGACTTGCGTAATTTGCACACGCTTGGAGCAAATGAGTTCGCCCCACACTCTGCTCGCCCCACAAATACCAACAAAACTCATCGTTGGAAAATAAATTTTTCAATGCGCTCATTAATTCTAAATTTTCACCAACAATAAAATTATCGAACGTTATTTTTTCGCTCAGATGTAGATTTAATGTCAATTGACGCACAAAATTTTATTCCATTTCTTTATCAACAATGGACGACGCAACCCAACGATATGTTAACATCGCCGGAGTAACCTCTTGAGCTTTTTTATCTGCCACAAAAGGCTGCAATCGATGGTCATTTGCTGCAGCAATTGCTTTTTTGAGCGCTTCAATTCCCGCCGTTGATTTAACCGTTAAAATCACATCATCTGAATCCACTGTGCTCGCTTCTACACTAATAACAGAAGACAACGCTCTGACATAATTAACCACATCAGAAAAATCATTTAGACCATTAATTCCGTAAACATGAATTGTCCATCCATCCTCAGAAGAAATTTCTTGAGGAGTATTTTTTTGACCCAACAATTCGCGAACAGACTTTGGAGAAAATTTGACATGTAATATCAATTTTTGATGACTGGGATCATTAGGATCAGGCAAATACTCATAGCGTTCAACGTAATTTTGAGCCGAACTTAAATGATCATGCACTGTTGCTTGCCCGGCAACTTCTGGATCACCCGACGCTTTTACGAGCACTTGCTGTAAGGCTAATTGTAATGCTTCTTTTAAAACTTCATTGCTGCGATCTTTCACAACAACATCCGTTTGGAAATCATCCAAGGTAACATTTCCTAACGCACTAGGATGACAGGTCATTAAAATGGCTGCCGCCAAAAAAACTTTGTAACACTGCATTTGTCGTTTACCCCCTCGAAGAGTTGGCTCACTATACCAACGCTTTCGTTAATTGCAAAGAATAATTGACGTTAAAGTAAGTCATGTTATGATACCCAGGCTACGAAGATTTTTTCGGCCAAAATAAAGGAGACAACCATGGTAAAATCTCAACTCGCTAATAAAATTTCTGATAAATTACCGCATCTGCCGATGAAAGCGATTGAGATGTGCGTCCATGAAACAATTGATTTGCTCAGTGACGCGCTCAGTGCAGGAAGACGGATAGAAATTCGAGGATTTGGCAGTCTGAAATTAAATTTTCGAGCTCCACGAAATGCCCACAATCCAAAAACAGGTGAGAAAGTAGCCACCATAGCAAAATACACGCCTGCTTTTAAGCCTGGAAAAGACCTCAGAGATCGAGTAAATGCCCAATACGGCCAGCCAATGATTGCTGAAACTCTGGATGACTAAAAAAACTTATTTATCCAATACTTCAGAGCAGTCACCCAACGCAGCTACATGCCCTGTTTGTATTTATTAGATTAATTATGCGCGCGGTAAGGTCACGCCGGTTTGGCCCATATATTTACCGGCCCGATCACGATAGGACGCTCCGCATACATCATCAGATTCTAAAAATAAGACTTGAGCCACACCTTCATTCGCATAGATCTTAGCAGGTAGCGGAGTCGTGTTTGAAAACTCCAGCGTCACATGCCCTTCCCACTCTGGCTCCAAAGGAGTGACATTCACAATAATTCCACAACGAGCATAGGTTGATTTACCCAAGCAAATGGTCAACACATTTCGAGGGATACGAAAATATTCCACAGTACGCGCCAACGCAAAAGAATTGGGCGGAATTATGCAATATTCGGAATCAAAATCGACAAAACTGCTCTCATCAAAATTTTTAGGATCCACTATGGCTGAATTAATATTAGTGAATACTTTGAATTCCGTTGAACAACGAACATCATAACCATAGCTGGATGTCCCGTATGAAATGATTTTATGCCCTGCAACTTCACGAACTTGTCCAGGTTCAAACGGATCTATCATATTGTGTTGTTCCACCATTTGACGGATCCAATTATCAGATTTAATAGCCATACGATTCCTTATTTCATTCAACAACAATGTCGGGAAATTTACCGGCATAACTCTTCGGATGCAAGGCTAATTGTGCAATCATTTTTTCTGCAATGTCCCGATAACGATGCGCGATAGGACTTTCGGGATCAGAGATCACTGTAGGAGCTCCACCATCGGCATCTTCACGAATTTGTTTATGCAAGGGTAACGACCCTAATAATAGTACATCGGTAACCTGCGCAAGATGCTCACCGCCCCCAACTCCAAAAATAGCCTCTTCATGACCACATGCAGTACATAAATGTGTGGACATATTTTCGATAACACCTAAAACCGGAATACTCAATTTACGAAACATCTCTAGACCTTTGCGCGCATCGAGCAATGCTAAATCTTGAGGCGTAGTTACAATCACTGCGCCTGCCACCGGGATTTTTTGCGCCATGGTCAATTGAATATCACCTGTTCCAGGTGGTAAATCGACAATTAAATAATCTAAGGCGGGCCATTGCGTATCAAATAATAATTGTTGCAATGCTTTACTCACCATCGGCCCACGCCACACCATCGGTGTGTTTACATCCACCAAATACCCCATCGACATCGAATGAAGATTATATCGCACAACTGGAGTTAATGGTTTACCCGATTCATAATGAGGAGTTTGCTGAGCACCCAACATTAATGGTTGACTAGGGCCATAAATATCAGCATCTAGAATTCCAACTTGGACCCCTAATGAAGACAGTGCCAATGCCAAATTCACCGCAGTTGTCGACTTCCCAACTCCCCCTTTGCCTGAAGCCACAGCAATAATATTCTTTATCTGAGGATGAGGTTTCAAACCAGGACGAACTGAACGAGGCTCGAGGTTATACTTTGACATATTTTTCACACCGGTACTTAGCTGGATATTGAAAAGAAGCGTACGTGATCGGAAGAATCAAGTCAAACTGTCGTTATTCCTCACAGGGTGAAGAAAATAACATTAATACCGGAGTTAACAGTCCAGTTAATGAGAATTTAAAATGAGTTTGTACGTCAGATGTTACTTGGACACAACCCTAACAAGCAACCTATCCAGCATACTACAAAGTTCTGTGGGAGAAACAGGCTTAACCAAGAAGTCTGTCATGCCTGCTTTAAGACAAGCTTGCAGCCTTGAGGGAGCCAAATGAGCGGTAAAAGCAATAATGGGCACGTCACGATTTGGATTGTCTGTACTTCGTATCGATTGTGTCACTTCAATACCACACATTCCCGGCAGACCAATATCCATGAGAATGGCTTGAAAATGGTCTTCGGCAATAATGTCCAGAGCAGCCTCACCATCAGGCGCGATATTAAGAGAGTAGCCACGACTTTCTAGCAACACTTTGCAATACTTTTGTGAAAGCGGCTCATCTTCAACCAACAAGATACGGCAAATATCGTCATTGACGACACTGCTACGTTTCTTGACAATCAATTCTTGGTCATCAGAACCTTCAGTAAAAATGTTGAGATAGTCAAATGTCTCCAACATGCAAAATTGCCTTCATATTAATTCACATCAGAAGTGACATGAATAACACTAACTATTGGACATTATCAATGGACAATGTCTGCAAAACTTGTACTAGAATCAAGATAGCTTTGGCACACTAATTACTAAAGAGACCCTGTTTAGCCCCCAGAGATGAGCAGGTATATCCAGGCTAGCACCATCATGTTACAATTGTTCATTTGGGTGGATTAACATGAGCAAACAACGACAACTCCTCGTTACCGTAGCCTTACCCTATGCCAATGGCCCTACACACCTTGGACATCTCGTTGAACACATTCAAGCGGATATTTGGGTACGACTCCAACGATCCTTAGGCAACGACGTCGTATTTATTTGCGGGGATGACGCCCATGGCACCCCCATCATGATCAGCGCTGAAAAACAAAATATCACCCCCGACCAGCTCGTCGCTCAAATTCACGACATCAGAAAACAAGATCTTCATGATTTTCAAGTTCATTACGACAATTACTACACGACACACTCACCAGAAAATAAAACACTTTCTGAAATGATTTATCAGCGACTCAAAGAACGCGGCGACATCGAAACCAAAACAATTTCTCAACTTTTTGATCCAGCGAAAAAAATGTTTTTGCCTGATCGCTACGTCAAAGGCGAATGTCCACGTTGCGGAGCAAAAGATCAGTACGGCGATAATTGCGAAGCATGCGGCGCAACGTATTCCACAACAGACCTCAAAAATCCAACTTCAATATTATCGGGTGAGAAACCGATTGAAAAAGAATCAGTGCATTATTTTTTCAAACTGGCTAATCACCAAGATTTATTGGAAAAATGGCTAAAAGCAGGACATTTACAATCGGCCGTAAGCAACAAATTACTCGAATGGTTTGCTCAAGGACTCTCACCCTGGGATATCTCTCGTGATGAACCGTATTTTGGTTTTGAAATACCTGATGCACCCGGAAAATATTTTTATGTGTGGTTAGATGCACCCATCGGTTACATGGCAAGTTTTGTAAACTTAAGCAAAAAAAGAAATGACCTTGATTTCGATCACTATTGGGTTGATGAAAAATCAACTGAACTCTATCACTTTGTAGGAAAAGATATTGTCTATTTCCACGCGTTATTTTGGCCCGCGATGTTGCACGGCAGTGGTCATCGCATGCCCACCAATGTTTTTGCACACGGCTACTTGACGATTAATGGTGCGAAAATGTCTAAATCTCGCGGCACATTTATTACAGCAAGACAATATATCCAGCATTTGGATTCAGATTATTTGCGCTATTATTTTGCTGCAAAATTAAATAGTGGAATCGATGACCTCGACTTCAATTTCCTTGATTTTGCCCAACGCGTAAACTCAGACCTCGTTGGAAAAGTGGTGAACATTGCCAGCCGCTGCGCGGGCTTTATCACTAAAAATTTCGAGGGGAAATTGGCAGAAAAATTCGACAATGACGAATTATTTACTCACGCAATACAACAAGCCGAAAAAATTGCCGATTTACTTGTGCAACGCGAATATAATCAAGCTGTCAAAGAAATTATGGCGCTTGCCGATGCAGCCAATGCCTATATTGCAGAACAGGCCCCTTGGGATCTTGCGAAACAACCCGGACAAGAAGGACGCGTACAAAGCGTATGCACATTGGGATTAAATTTATTTAAAGTCATCATGACTTACTTACATCCTATCGTCCCCAATTTAGCAAAAAAATCCGCTGATTTTTTAAATTACCCAGAATTATCGTGGCAAACTCTAAAAACGCCACTGCTTAATCATAGGATTAATACCTTTACTCCTCTGATCACACGCATTGATGCACAAAAAATCGATTCTTATTTTTCAGAGCAACCTATAGTAAACGCATGAGCAAAGTGACCGTTACAACAATTGACGCTATTTTACCTCAAACTCAATGTGGCCTGTGCAC
Source organism: Pseudomonadota bacterium (assembly GCA_029777855.1). Lineage (GTDB taxonomy): Bacteria > Pseudomonadota > Gammaproteobacteria > JAIEPX01 > JAIEPX01 > JAIEPX01. The sequence goes on along the minus strand of JAKORL010000037.1, from coordinate 36,116 downwards.
GTATGGTGCTTGCCAACCCTATGCAACAGCCCTCGTTGAAAATAATGCGCCTATCAATCTCTGCCCACCCGGTGGCGTTGAAACGCTTAAAAAACTGGGCGAATTATTACAAAAGGACCCAACACCGTATATTGAAGAAATGCAGCAAAAAACAAAATTACCCACTCGCGCAGTGATACGAGAAGACGAATGCATCGGTTGCACAAAATGCATACAAGCCTGCCCCGTAGATGCCATCATAGGTGCAGCGAAACAAATGCACACCGTTTTAACCGATGAATGCACGGGCTGCGATTTATGCTTGGCACCCTGCCCCATGGACTGCATCGACATGAAACCTATCGTCATTGAAGACCCCATTACAATAAAAATGCAAGCCAATCGAGCGCGTGAACGCTATAATTCGCGACAAAAAAGGTTGAAATTAAATAATGCCGAAAGAAAGAAGAACAAAATATCTCTTGAACAGCCCGTGCAAAAAATAGACTCCATTGATAATCGCAAAATTGCGATTGCAGAAGCGATTGCTCGTGCAGCAGCAAAACGTCAACAATTCAATTCGACGAAGCCTTGATATGAATACAGCAAAACGTGCCAAAATATTTTCCCGCTTTCAAGAAAACAATCCGCACCCAACCACTGAATTAAATTACTCAACACCGTTTGAATTGCTCATCGCCGTGATGCTATCAGCACAAGCCACTGACGTGGGCGTCAACAAAGCAACTCCTGCGCTCTTTAATAAAGCCAATACACCCAAAAAAATGCTCGCACTAGGCGAAGAAAATCTCAAAGACATGATTAAAACCATTAATCTCTACAAAACAAAAGCCAAACACATTATTAAAACTTGCGAACTATTAATTAACGAACACAACAGCATTGTTCCAGAATCACGAGAAGAACTTGAAAAATTTCCAGGAGTCGGTCGTAAAACAGCCAATGTAGTTCTCAGTAATGCCTTCGGGCATCATACAATTGCAGTCGACACGCATATTTTTAGAGTTGCAAATCGAACAGGCTTAGCTCACGGAAAAACACCACGCGCCGTTGAAGATGGACTTGAAAAAAACACCCCCAAACAATATCTGCAAAATGCACATCACTGGTTGGTTTTGCATGGCCGTTATGTGTGCAAAGCACGAAAACCATTATGCCCTACGTGTTTAATTAAAGATTTGTGCGAGTATCCCAATAAAACCAAGTAAATTGCGAGCTGAACCCGTCTTAATCTCTTTTATCGCCACTTATAACTAAACGAAAGTGGCGATAAGTTATATTGACAAAGAGTTATCGCCGCATATACAATGCTGAAAGTGGCGATAACTCTGGAGTGAATTATCAATGATTGTTGGGCGTGAACAAGAATGCAACTTACTTCAAGATATTTGGAATAGTGATCAGGCAGCTCTGATAGCATTATACGGACGTCGTCGAGTAGGAAAAACCCACCTAATTCGCAATCTATTTGGCAAAGAAAAACACTATATAGAGATTACGGGCAGCAAAGACGGGGCTCTCGCTGACCAGCTACACAACTTTATTGATGGTTTTTCTGAATGCTTTGCTCCTGGTTTTGAATTAAAACCCCCTACCTCTTGGCGCAAAGCATTTACTATGCTAACTCAAAAATTTGGTGAAATTAGTCCTAATGAACGAATCACATTGTTCTTGGATGAATTACCGTGGCTAGCAACACCAAAATCGCGACTGCTCCAAAATCTTGATTATTTTTGGAATCGGCATTGGAGTAAATTAAGAAATTTAAGAGTAATAGTCTGTGGTTCAGCTGCATCATGGATGTTAGATAAATTGATCAACGCTAAGGGTGGGCTTTACAACCGCGTTACACAAACACTATTGCTTAAGCCATTTACTTTGCTTCAGGCAGAAAAATTTCTACAATATTTAAAGGTAAATTATACACGTAAACAAATTCTTGATTTATATATGATTACAGGCGGCATTCCATTTTATCTAAATCAAGTCAAACGCTCTAAGTCAGTAGTTCAGAATATAAATGACCTTTGTTTTCGCCAAGATGGTTTATTATATGGTGAGTTCACTCGTTTGTTTGCATCCTTATTCAAGGAAAGCGATCATCATTTCGAAATAGTTAAAACACTAGCAGCAAAGCCTCAAGGTATGTCCGCTAATGAATTAAGTCAGAAATTAAAACTGACTTTTGGTGGGCGATTTTCTAAAAAATTATCTGAATTAGAAGTAACTGGGTTTATAAAAAAATTCGTACCTCTTGGTAAAAAACAACGGGATAGTTATTACCAACTGATAGATGAGTATTCATTATTTTACTTAAATTGGATATATCCCTTTGCTGTGCGCAATGAAAGCCCACCTGATGATAACTATTGGCACATACAAATTGAGACGCCCAAGTATAATAGTTGGGCAGGGGCCTCTTTTGAAAAAATATGCTTCAAACATGCTACCCAAATAAAAGCAGCTCTCGGTCTTTCAGGTATTCCTGCAAAAATAGGTAGCTGGCAACTTCGCAGCAAAAAAGGAGACTTAAAATTCGGTGCACAAATTGATCTTGTATTTGATCGCAATGATGGAGTGATCACCCTCTGCGATGTTAAATATTCACACAAAACATTCTCTCTAGATAAGACTACCGCAGTGAATGTAGCCAATAAAATAAAAGTATTTGAAGAAAGTTATCCAACTAAAAAGCAAATCACAATGGCACTTATAACGACAATTGGAATAAAGAAAACAATATGGTTCGAAGAGCTAATTACGCAGACAGTACTGCTCGATGACTTATTTCGTTAAATGCACATCACTGGTTGGTTTTGCATGGCCGTTATGTGTGCAAAGCACGAAAACCATTATGCCCTACGTGTTTAATTAAAGATTTGTGCGAGTATCCTGATAAAACCAAAGACACTGGTTCTGAATAAAGAAAAGCCAGATATAAATTCAGCTTTAGAATCAGACCCAACACCTAACTCTTTTATCTCCGCTCAATGCAACAAATAGCTATTATTTGCCTACCTTAGAAGACGAAATATAAGTTATGCAGCTAAGTCTCAATGACTTGGACTCGAAGTTCGTTGCGAGTGTAATTCCTCTATTCTCAATTGAAGACCTTCTTTTTTAGTACCCTCTGGATCATTTCGAACTTTAAGACTATTTTCTTTATGCGTCTCTGTATTTCCGAGATTAGTAACGATACTGGCTGCATCTAATAAAGCTTTGTCCTCTTTGCCTGCAGGACTTCGAACCTCTAATCTTGTTTCACCATTTTCAGCCTTTGATAAATGGATGCTGGTATCTTCTATTTTTATCACACAGCCGTGTTCAGATTCAGTAATTGTTGCAAAATCTTCTGCTTCCCTTTTGGCATTATTTACAATCTGCTGATAATCTCCCCCTTTGTTATTGAAGGTTATTTCAAATCCAGGGGAACCACTCTCATTCAATATCGCCAAGTCTCGCACTTTTTCTGCAGCTGCTTTTACCTGTTCTTCTTCAGATAATTCCTTTTTCACTCCTACTCTACTTTTTGCAAGCATCGATCCTGTTAATGTTTTTGGACTCCTGACTGCTTCTTGTTTCTGAACTGCTCTTGACCAATTTGTTTGTTTTTTTGTTTGTTCTGGGGAGCCTGATGGTGAGCTTTCAGCCGCAGTCTTAGATGGCTCAACAGCTTTTGCTACTACCGCAGGAGCAGGTGTACTTGCAACTGCAGTCTTAGATGGCTCAACTGCTTTTGCTAGTACCACAGGGGCAGGTGAGCTTGCAGCTGCAGTCTTAGATGGTTCAACTGCTTTTTTTGCGACTACCTCAGAGGCAGGTGAGCTTGCAGCCGCAGTCTTAGATGGTTCAGAAACAGCAGCCTTCCGCGTTAGGCGAGAAAAACCAGGTGGCGCAGCTGCAAGTCGGTCATTCATACCCTTAAGTGTCTCAAAAAAATCGGCGGGATTTTTGCCATCAAGTATATCTGATTTGATACGGCCCAATTTTTTAATATATTCTTCTTGCTGGCTTTCTTGACCACGTCTTCTAATCAGTGGATCCAAATTGTGTCCTTTTTGAAGCATCTCATCGATATTGTCAATTAGCAAGAGAGCGTTTTGTTGTTGACGCAATTGATATTTTGCATCAAGTTGATTAAATTTTTCTATCAAAGGATGTTTAATCTCTTTTGCAAATTTTGCAAAATAAACTTCTTCAGTTCTCGCTCGAGTAACTAATACTGATAATAATTTTTTTGCGTCATGACTTAAATAATTCTGCCCAGCCAACATTTCAATTTGCTCCACATAATTCTTGCCTTCTATGTACTCATAGTTTGCAGGATCAGTTTTTTGCAAACTGTTAAGTAAAGTACGAGACATTTCTATAGACTTCATAATGGTAGCGAGTTGGAAAGCACCTATCAAACGACCTTCATTTGCAGTACAAAAAAACCCTCCTCGCTGATCTTGCATAAAAGCATGTTGCTTCATGATATTAGATAATGTTTGCTCTTCATTACCCGGCACAAACACATTGTCGTAGTTTCTCATGAGATGCATTGCGAAAGATATTCCACCAGCCCGGTCTAAACCATCAGTACAATGGATAGTGAGTGGATTTCCACTACCCAATGTGTCAGTATAAATAGAAAAAAGTCTTTCAAGATCAGTTGAACCTAGATGCTGCTCATCAAATTTACTCACATTTGCATGTATAACCCTGACATTGATAAGCTCACCGTTATTACCTCTTACTTGTTGCATACCTTGGAATTCGTGTATGTTTGGCGACAATTCGTTTTTACTGCCATTACTCAATTCCTCATATGCTTCTGCATTTTCATGACGACCATCTGCACGTTGGGGCCCGAGCACTAAAACCGTAATAGTTTTATTGGGTGAGTCTTCGTGAATCGCCTCAAAACAGGCATTTCGGTAACTCCTCCCGCCCCCATCAATTGCACCATTCTTAACAATCCCTGCTATCTGCGCTTTACCTTCTTCAGTTCTATCGTCAATTCTTTTACCCTGTAACTGCTCATATTTTCCAACAGCAGTTTGGCCCGCTCTTAAAAAGGGTTGTAATGGCGCTGGCTGAACATACAGACCATTACCAAAATTAGTTAGCCCTACTATTTTTGTAGTTGCAAACGGCGTTTCGAAACGGTAACCACCAAAACGCACTTGATTCCTGTACAGCCTACCATCGATCTCAAGAGCAACCGGTGTTACATCTTGCCCCTTCACATCTTTCAGTTTCTTATTAGTCCTAAGATCATAAGTTTCAACATCAGTCATAGGTTGAGCATCAGCAGGCATTTTGCTCTTTTGATTATTAGGTAAATGTTGAGAAAGTCCACTAAACATTTCCCCTACCTTCGCCAAACCTCCTGCTTCAAGCCCTTTCGCGCCTTTACCTAACCTTTCTCTGGAATTTGATCTTTTCATAAAAATCGCCTTTAATAACTCTATAATTACCATTATAGACCAAAAACAGCTTTTTTTCCTGTGAGCTTCCTGGGTCTCTGATAAGCACAAAAGCCTGCTTAAGAGCACCAATTCTCAAGTAAATAGCGCTTGAATAATATTAGAAATTAAGGTATATTATCGGCATTTACAAATCTGAGGTATCATCTATGCAAAAACAGCCTCCAATAGACTCAAAACAGCCTTCGGCAAAGGCTTTGGGAGACGAACTAATCGCCGCCCGCCAACATAATAACAATCACAGCCTGATCAAACAGGGTCGAGACATTCAGGAGGTCGTTTGTAGTTTTCTCTCAATGAGAGAAACTATTAACTTCGGGATGGCATGTTCTACACTTTGGCAAAGAGCTCAACCCCTCTTATTAAAAAGACTCCTTCAATTAAAACTCACATCTCGACTCATCGATGGCTTCGATTATTTGATGGACGTGATAGAGCTTAGCCCCATTTTTCAACGCTACCCATTAAACTATAATGATCTCGCGAGCATTTTAAGCAACGCAGCTCCTCTCATTGATATCCTTTTTAAAAATGATCCCAATTGTGAATGGAAAATTGCTGCACTCTGTGGCAGAGACGATATTGTAAGAGAATTATTAGGCGATAAAATTACAACAACCGTTGATGCTTACGGACGCGGCCCCTTGCACTATTATGCAATTGGCGGACAAATTGATTGTATCAAACGCCACCTCGCACGCTATCACCCAGCTGCAGGTAAAAAATATACGGCAAAAGAAATAGAGAAATTTGATCCACGTCTAAAATTACCTGCACTCGCAGCTTTAGCGGGTCACAACCACCTATTAGAATTTTGTCGGAATTTAGGTTATGACTTAACAAGGATATATCCTTTTCAATCTCAAACAGCCCATGAAGAAACACTTCTAACCAACGCGCATCTAGGCGGACATAGTGATACTGTCGATTTTCTTTTAGAAGCCGGAGCAGACCCTGCGGTTGGCCCACATCCAGCGATAATGTCCTCAATGTATGGGCACTGGGATTTATGGAAAAGAGAAGATCACAAACTACCAGAGTCACAAAATGAATTACTCATCATCGCAAAAAATGCCTGCAAATCTGGAAACTATGAGATCGCACTGGATTTAAATCAAAATCATAATATTGCCGCAGAGGATCTTGTCGAAAGTGTCATCGATGGCGGACACTCCAATATTTTTTGGCAATTTCTGAAAGAAGATTTATTTTCACTAGACCAACGATTTAATAATGGCGTAACTGTTCTTCATCGACTCGCTCGTGCCGGTCACTTGAGTTTAATTCGAGAATTACTGGCAACACCCGAAGGTGAAAAAATGTTGTACGAACTTGACGACGATGGTCGTTGCGTACTGCATCATGCTGCAGAAGGCGGTCATTATCACGTATACAAATATTTACAAAAACATTATTATGCTAATCGAGAAATTCCTCGGGATAAAAATGGTTTAACCGTTGCACATACTGCTGCCATCTGGGATTACCCCTGGTTTTTAAGACGTTTACGACAAGATGACCCCAAATTACTTTCTCTCGTTGCAAATGATAGCAGTACCGTCTTACACTGTGCATCCGTTTCAAAAAATCCTGAATTGATAATTATGTTAATCGAAGAATTTAAAATGAACTGGCGCATCAAGGATGGTAATCAACAATCTCCAATTGAAACATTAATTACTATAGCCAATGATGACGTAGTGCATGCAAATGTAGAAAATGCCACAGATTTGTCTACAAAAATAATCACCGCATGGAGCACATTGGCGATTATGCTGGAAAAATATCCTGAAGCTCTGGAAATACAAACTTCAATAAATCTTTCAATAAAAGAACTTTTAATCGAATACTCAGAAGAAAAAACATTTCCAGGTCATTTATTTGACGAAATACTCAAGGCCTCTGATGATAATCTGATTTATTAACCAGAAATAGGAAAAAAAAAGGGAAGGGTGCAGATATCAAATCCTTGCTAGTGAGACCCCGTATATGTAATGCATTACAATTACTGCCTGTAGTTGTCTGTAATGCAATCCATTCGAGATAAGGTGGTCATGCCTCAGTGAGGCATGACACCCTACCTTTTAATTAGAAATAAACACCGATTTGAGCAAGGAATAAGTTTCTATGTCCGCCACCATGAGGTCCTGGGGCTGTTACAGCAGTTCCACCTGCGCTGGGCACTAAACCTGCTGAGGTATCATTACCGTGGTAGTTTTCATCGTAACGGTATTCAAAACTTTCAATGGTATTTTTCCATAATGACACGTTGAAAGTACCAATATAACTATCTTTGGGTAGATTAAGTGCCAATGCATCGTGTGAACGATCGTAGGCAGCAGCGATAGCAGCCGGGAACGCACCCAATTCAAAACGATAATTCGCTTCAACATGCAACGCTGTAGGCTGTGCACCATGTCCGTTGTAGTTCATGTCGCCGTTAGCAAAATGTCTTGTAGAGGCAATATATTCCGCAGCAAAGCCCAAAGATTGGTAACCCAGTTCTGTATGTAAATCATACGCTGGAACACGGTGTTTTAGTTTTTCAGTTTGGCGACTCACACCAAAGCCTGTAAACTCATCGCGATCAAAAAATCCCGTTCTTTGCACACCCGTTGCATCAGCAATATTGGCGATATAGCCAGCGCCTCCTTCAGCAGTAATATCATTGCATGAATATTTATAGCCAGCATTCACACCCCACTGGTTGATACCGGTGCTGTGTACATCGCTATCTCCACGGAAGCCATAAACAGAGCCATAAAAACCTTCGTAATTCACGCCCAATAAAGCAGCGCGAGTGTTAGTTTGCCCCACAGCAGTAGTAAGAGCGGTGGTTACCGCACTGGTCGCATAACGTCCGAAAGGCACGTACATTTGACCTAGAGAAAAGTAAACAGGTGAATATTGCAAGTTGCCAATAGTAAGGAACGCGCGCTCTAAAAATATTCGAGAATTACCTAATCTAAAACCTGAACCTTGTAATAGCTCATCTACACCCGCGTTGTCATAGTTGAATGAAATATAGCCCATTGCCCATTCACTGGCATGAGCAAAGACATCAAACCGTGTATTCGTTAAATTGATATCATGACGAGAAGAGCCATGATAAGACTGTGCCCAATAAGCCTGCCCCACAACATCACCACTCAGCTCAATAACAGGATGGTCAATATATGGAAGGCGTTGATTCTTAAGCAAATTAGCAAGTCTCAATTGTTCTTGTAAAAATCGTAAATCTTCATTCATAGATGAGACATTTACAATCAAATCACTTGCGTTAAATGCTGATCGAATACCGATGTAAGGTGAGGTGGTTACTGTATCTCCTCGTGTAAATACCGTTGAATCCTCATTTTTTGCTTGATTAGCTTTAAATAATGTTAACTTTGAACCATTATTACTTTCATCACCCAATGCTAACCCTGAAGAAAGTGCTAGACTTAGACTCGCGAGACTTAGTATTAATCTTTTCATCCAATAAACTCCTGTTGAAGTGACTCACAAAGAAAGTGAGAGTATAATTAAATTGAAACTTGTTTACTATACTGTAGTTATGTCAAAGGAATACTAGATGTATTTTATTTTGATGAAGAAGTAATCTATGCAAACATTAACGATGACAATGCCCGATGATTTTCATATCCATCTACGTGATGGCGAATATCTCGCAACGACTGTTCCTCATTGTGCAAGCTACTGCACACGTGCAATCGTGATGCCCAATTTAAAAGCTCCGGTAATTAATACTGATTTAGCTCGATTATATCAACAGCGCATTGTAGACGATCTATCCAATAGCCAAGAATTTCAACCGCTGATGACTCTATATCTGACCGAAAAGACCGATCCTGCAGAGATTATTACAGCAAAAAATTCTGGCGTGGTTTTTGGAATAAAATATTATCCTGCAGGTGCAACCACACATTCTCAAGCAGGAATTTTTGAATGGCAAAAATTACGACACGTTTTTGAAACAATGCAGGCGGTAGATTTACCTTTATTAATTCACGGTGAAGTAATTGATCCGCAGACCGATATCTTCGATCGCGAAGCATTATTTATTTCCGACGTACTTGCCCCACTTCATCAAGAGTTTCCACGATTAAGAATTATATTAGAACACATTACTACGCAAGAAGCGGTAGACTTTGTCGCAGCAGCACCTAATAATATCGCGGCTACTATTACTGTGCATCACTTACTATTAAATCGTAATGACCTTTTAGCAGGCGGCGTTCATCCACATTATTATTGTGCACCAATACTCAAAAGAGTCAAACATCAACAAGCACTTATTAAAGCTGCTATCAGCGACACGGGGAAATTTTTTATGGGCACCGACAGCGCTCCACATAGTATTGAAACAAAAGAATCATCGTGTGGATGTGCAGGAATTTATACTGCTCCTGTCGCATTACCTCTTTATGCCACCTTATTTGAAGAAAATAATGCTCTAGCTAAACTTGAAAAATTTTGCAGTTTTTATGGCGCTCAATTTTATCGACTTCCCATCAACCAAAAAAAAATTACGTTAGAAAAAAATGCTTGGGCTGTTCCAGAATATTATGATTTTGGAAATTCTCACGTAGTCCCTTTGTACGCAAACAAAACAATTCCATGGCGGATACAAAAATGAAAAAAGTGACATTTAAAAATCGATTTCGCGGATTTATACCTATAGTCGTGGATGTTGAAACGGGCGGAGTTAATCCCGATACAGATGCGCTTCTAGAATTCGCCGCAGTCATGTTGAAAATTGACGAGACAGGAATTTTATCTCGCGGAGAAACTATTCACTGTCATGTCATTCCCTTTGAAGGCGCTCATCTAAATCCCAAAGCTTTAGAAATTAATCGAATAGATCCGTACCATCCTTTTCGATTAGCAAAATCTGAAGCTGCTGCACTCGAAATATTATTTACACCGATTCAGGCCGCACTCAAAGAACATCGCTGCCATCGCGCTGTTTTAGTGGGGCACAATTCTTGGTTTGATTTAGCGTTCATTAAAGCGGCCATTAGTCGCACTGGATTAAAAACGCACCCTTTTCATAATTTCACGAGCCTAGATACAGCCACTCTTTCTGCACTTGTTTACGGAGAAACCGTATTATCAAAAGCCATAAATAAGGCGGGTCTCGAATTTAATTCAGAAGAAGCCCATTCAGCCATTTACGATGCAGAAAAAACCGCTGATCTATTTTGTACAATTTTCAATCGTTGGCAAAATTTGACTATGACAGATAATGAAAACAACAATTAATCAAGCTAACCAAGCTAATGCCATTTTCGCAAGGCTATTTTCACAGAAATACTCGTCTTATTGCCATTCTAATTTAATACAAGAAAATATATAAATAATTTACCACAAAAGAAAAAGCCCGCATTTGCGGGCTTTTTCAGAGTGTTTAGACCGTTCGATTAGAACACTACGCCTAAACGAATCGCCGCCGTGCTGTTGTTACGGTGATTGTCGTGATGGTGATGATTACCTTCACTTTCTTGACGGAGTACAGTTTCGTCCGCTACAGGAGCAAAACCTTCTCTTCGATGTCCACCGTTACCATAATCACGATCATAGTGGTATTCAAGTGCTAATGTAGTATGTGGTAATACATTTACACAGATATCACCTTGATAACGCCATCTTGGGAGTAGAACTCGTTCTGCTTCCCATGAACGCTGATAACCTAAGCTGAAACCAGTATTATATCCCCATAGATTGGTGAAATATGTACCAGTAAGTTCCCCAGCTTGAGCTCGTGTTTCATTTTCATGATGACGATCACGGTTATTACGTGGATCTAAGTTACGTAAAGCCGCAACATAGTCAGCACTGAAATAAACCGGTCCGTAGGTTGCATCCCCGTGGAACGCTGCACCACCAGATTGGCGGAAAAACGGAACGCGTGGGAAGTTTGGTACCCTGCTGAATCGACTTAAGTCTCCAACCGCAGCCAGAAACTCTACGTCTCTGATATCTTTGAGGTAAGAAGCTGCTAAGTGATAACGAACGTCACTGTACGCACTGCAGTACCCAAGATTCGCACCCCAGTTTTCAACGCGAGTGAAAGAACGCGCACCGCGCTCATCACCTTCACGATCACTTAGATCCTGATCTGATCTACGGATATAGCCGCTTGTAGCTCCATCAAGTGCGAACACTGATGCATACAAACCATAGTTGCTAATCCAACCTAATTGTGCAGTAGTAGCACGTGTTTGAGACAATAATTGTGTCAAACTTTCGGTAATAGGATAAATGTCTGGATTGTATCCGAATGGAACATACATTTTACCAGCACGGAAGTAGAAAGGTGAGTTAGCGAAATCACGGTAAGTGATGTACGCTTCATCAACTCCTAAATGTCCGTTTGCCCATACTGCGCCTTTGTCGCTACGGATGCTGTCTGTATATGCTTCTAAATCATCACTGGTGTTAACACCAAGATCAAAAAGATTTACAGAGTCAGCAACGTAAGCAAGACCAATGTGGCCAGTTACGCAGTGATTAACATCAACGTCAACAAATAAATTTGCATTGTTTACGTTTAATTCTGCAGAATATTGATGAACACGAAATCCAGGAACAGATCCCAACGGTGCACGGTTTGTATACTTACCGTCAACGTTGATCATGCCACTGAAATGAATGCGATTCATCCAGTCAAAAGATGCGACTGGTGATTTAGCATTGCTAACGTTCATAAAGCGCTCTTGCGCAAAATTTTCGCTAGAAATTGCGTGTCCGGCTCTTACACCGTGGTGCTCATGATGACGAGCATGATGCTTTTGATGCTTATGATGCTCTTTTCCTTCATTAGCAGCCATTACTGGTGAGCTAATGAGTCCTAGAGCAAATAAGGAAGCAACAACAGGTTTAAAGTTCATTCTTCCTAATCTCCTTTTAATTTCAACATAGGAAACAGAATTCCCACGTTAGCACATTCCATGCTTCCGTGAACCACTTCACTGAAATTAGCATTCCACTAATTTCGAAGCCGAGGTGACATCCATTTCCCAATTTAAGACAACCCGACGCCTCACTAAGGAGGCCAAACGGGATGTTGCTAGCAATATCACTTTTGGCCAATTTGCAAAGAAAAAATCTTTGCAGTCGCAATGTATAACAGAGTTTCCTATAAAAAGGAACCCCTGCCCTACAATTTTTTTACAGCGATCTTGTACGTTTAAACAAAAATTGTTTTCACATAACAATATTTCTGCAAAAAATGCAGCGCCATTCTATGAGGGGTTAATATGATTTGCAAGTATTTTCTTATATAATTCAGAAAACACTATTATTTTAAAGCGATATTTGTTTTCAAGAATTAGAGGGGAAATTGTAAGGCATTGATAAATAGAGGAAAATAAATAAGTTTCATCGAGCTCAAACATTAGACACTTATCCGAGGATGGCTAAAACTCACAGGTTTTAGCCATCCTGTAGTGAATACCTAAGCTAAATCTTTTTCATTTTCAGATAGGAACTGCGCTACCCCTGCCGGTGTTGCAACCATACCTGCTTTACCTTTATTCCAATTTGCAGGACATACTTCGCCATGTTTTTCATGGAATTGAAGCGCATCAAATAATCGAATAATTTCATTAATTTCACGACCAATAGGCAAATCGTTTACTAATTGAGCTCTTACAACACCATTGGCATCTATAATAAATGCGCCACGTAACGCAACACCGGCTTCAGCATGCTCCACACCATATGCTTGGCAAATGGCATGATTTACGTCAGCAACCAATGTGTAATTAACAGGACCAATTCCGCCTTGATTAACGGGTGTGTTGCGCCAAGCATTGTGTGTAAATTGAGAATCGATCGAAACTGCGATCACTTCAACATTGCGTTCTTTAAAAGCATCAATCATCTTATCTAATGCAATAAGCTCGGATGGACAAACAAAAGTAAAATCCAGCGGGTAGAAAAATACTAACGCGTATTTGTTTTTTATTTCTTGCGTGAAATTATATTTATCTACAATATTACCATTCGCTAATACTGCTGCGGCAACAAAATCAGGCGCCTTTCGGCCTACTAAAACACTCATCATTTCTCTCCATATTTAAATGTACAAAATAAATTGGTAGTTTATCACAAAAATGCCCTTGTTGGATATCTTCTGAGTGAACAAACGGATGTAAATACCAGGGCACCCTAAAAATGATATTGAGAATCATTCTCGTTTAGAATACCATGATCTACAGGGCATTACAAGGGTGGAAGGGGTCAAATCTAAAATTGATACATTCTTAAATAACAGACTAGATAATGACGAAGTGCTAGTTAGAGAATATATCAATCTTAGATTTACCCCCCTTCCTCTCTTTCCCCTTAATCGTCAATTTGAGACCTGACACCTTCCCCATTGACTTTTCATCCCAAGCACATACACTCCAAAGTCGAACGTTCTAAACAAGGAAAGCATCATGACATTCTCTCTTCCAGAATTACCCTACGATCGTAAAGCATTAGCACCTCATATTTCAGAAGAAACGCTGGATTATCATTACGGCAAACATCATCTTGCCTACGTAAACAATTTAAATAAATTAATTGAAGGCACCGATCTGAGCCAAAAGTCCTTAGAAGAAATTATCACAACATCCTCGGGTGGCATTTTTAATAATGCGGCTCAAGTGTGGAATCACACTTTTTATTGGAACAGCCTTTCACCCAATGGCGGTGGGGAACCTACGGGGAAACTATTAGAGGCCATCAATAACTCATTTGGTTCATTTGCGGCCTTTAAAGAATTATTTTCCAAAACAGCAACCACTCATTTTGCATCTGGCTGGGCCTGGCTCACAAAAGATGCTCAAGGAAAATTAGAAATTTATAGCACTGCCAATGCCGGTACCCCAATGACTGATGGAAAACAGGCTTTATTAACATGTGATGTTTGGGAACATGCTTATTATGTTGATACTCGTAACGATCGCGCGAAATATGTCGGAAATTTCTGGGAATTAGTCAACTGGGAATTTGTCGCGAAGAATTTAGGCTAATCGGGATATTGCATAAATTAACGATTAAGGAATCGATATGATCCCACGTATTGCTGTTAATGGAGCCCAAGGTAAAATGGGCTCAATTACCGCCAAAACAATTCAAGAACATCCAAAATATAAATTGGTTGGCGAATTTGGGCGTCATACAGAATTACGTGAAGCCATAAAAAATTCTCAGCCTGACATCGTGATTGACTTTACAACAGCATCAGCTGCGTTCGAAAATGCAAAAACCATTATTGACTGCGGGATCCATGCGATAATTGGCACAACAGGATTTACGCCACAACAAATTTCTACACTTAAAAAAACATGCGCAAGAAAAAAGCTAGGTGTCATTATTGCACCAAATTTTTCAATTAGCGCATTATTATTAATGCGAATTGCAAAAGAAGTGGCAGGTTACTTGCCTCACGTAGAAATTATAGAATCACATCACGAAAAAAAAGCAGATGCCCCTTCTGGAACTGCCATCAAAACTGCAGAACTTCTTAATCAAGCTCGAGCAAAAACAAAAAAATTCAACTCACATGAACTTATTTCAGGCGCACGCGGTGCAGACAAAGACGGGATTCCTATTCATTCGGTTCGACTGCCCGGATTTCTTGCACAAGAAGAAATAATATTCGGCAGCCCCGGGGAAACATTACACCTTAAACACAACACCATCGACCGCAATGCTTTTATGCCAGGTGTTATTCTCGCCTGTGAAAAAGTCCAGCTGCTTAGCACTCTCGTCTATGGCCTCGAAGAACTTCTTTTTTAACATCCACAAGCTAAATATTACTAAGTGGCGACAACTATACGCACTTTTACCCTATCCACTATATTTGTAAATTAGCCGAAAAGAACTTATTATTAATATAACGCTATTAACAAGGATAATTCTATGTGTCGCTGGCTCAACAGGTTTGTCACTTCAAACCCATTCTTAATCATATTTACTATCATAATATTAAATATATTTTTATGGCATCAATATCCAACATATATCAAGGATTTCATTAGCGCCTCATCTCTTATCATTACAGCATTATTAACAGCCTGGGTTTCTCTTAATCAATTTTACATAAAACAGCAAACTTTGCGATTTCAAAAATATTATTTTGAAGATACACTATATACTCTTGCCCAGTCAGTAGATAATATTATGCGGTGTTCTACAAATAATATTTTTACAATAGAATCCTTCAGAAATAAACAACATAACATTACGAAACTAAAGATTGATGTCCATCAAAAAAAATCCGCATTAATCGAAGTATTTAAGGAAACACAAACTAAATTTATCGTGACCCCGAGCATAAGTACTTTTTCATTGCATACCACTCAATGCTTACTTAAAAATTCAACTCAATCTTCCCTAACGACCTGGCTAAAAGACATAGAAATTGACTCTATACGAGTCTCACAATACTTACAAGTTCAATTATCCATGATAGAACTCTTACTTGAAAAGCTCAATGAGAATAATATCGCACAACTTGAGGATTCTGTGAAGGAAAATATTGAAAACCGCACTCATATATTACACGGACTTATCAAACGTCATGATATTTTATTCAATTGGGTGTCAATAATAATTTTCTATTTTTCTTCAGCGGATTATAGTAATAATAGGAAAATTTTAGAATTCTGGGGAAGTCCTTTAATAAAGGAAATACTCAACAATATTAACCTTGCCTATACGAGCCTAGGGATAGCTTCAGAACTTGACTTTTCAAAAGTCACAAAAGAGCAAGTAGAACAATTCCAAGTCACCATGGATGATCATTACAAGAAAATAGCAATCTTCCAAAATAAATATAAATCAGTATTATCTTGAAATTATATCTTTACAAAGATCACAATGGAGAGACATCTTATGTGCCCAAAAAGTTCTGACCGCTATTCAGTTTACTCTAGCGAAGACTATGAACCAAATGGAGATAACATTGTCCTTCGTAATAGACTTGGTGTTAAATCTCAAACCGAAATGGATGCGCTAGAAGAAAAAGAACTGTTTCGTGCTGAAGAAGAGGTCTTCAAATTATTTGATAAACACCACCAATTTACTGCTCAAGATATTCAAAATATCCACCAACTTTGGCTTGGTGACATTTACGATTTTGCTGGGAATTACAGAACTGTAACCTTAACCAAAGACACTCATACATTTGCAGCCGCACAACAAATAGTATCATGCATGCAAATATTTGAACGAGACATCCTAACTAAATATACGCCCTGTAACTCGACTGATATTGATTCAATCGCTTATGCAATAGGCTTGGTCCATGTTGAACTGATATTAATCCATCCATTTCGAGAAGGTAATGGCAGAGTCGCACGTATTCTTGCTGATCTTATGGCATCGCAATCTGATTACCCACCTCTCGACTACTCAGAAATCGATAAAATTAATAATCCCGAAGGATTTCAGAAGTATATTGCGGCAATCCAAGCTGGCATGGGTCGTGATTACCAACCAATAACAGAGATTTTTAAGAAAATATT
The DNA here is from genome assembly GCA_029777855.1 of Pseudomonadota bacterium. Taxonomy (GTDB): domain Bacteria; phylum Pseudomonadota; class Gammaproteobacteria; order JAIEPX01; family JAIEPX01; genus JAIEPX01. The sequence goes on along the minus strand of JAKORL010000037.1, from coordinate 19,120 downwards.
ACGATGTTAATTGCTATTATAAATCTTTTTAGGAACTCTAGATTTTATCTGAATAGTCTTGGTTGATGTATTGTTTTCTCGAATGCCCTCAACAGCACAAGATGTCCTCACTGAACGGGCTATCCTTTTCAGCCGTTCGACTGGGTCCCTCAAATAAGGGTTAGTTTCAATAAGTGGTTTGATAGTTTTCATATTTCAATTATAGCAGATACTACAAAACATAGAAAGTAATTTATGAGACCCTATGGGTAGAAAGGCAAGGCAAGGGAAGGTGTCAGATCAAATATTTAACCAGCAAACACTGAGGTGAGATATGAGACTCAGTAATGATGGCTGGATTAATATTAGATCTGACACCTTCCCTCTGACCCCTTCCTCATTTAGTCGTTAGACAACTTCATTGATCCTGCAAAATGATTAATTACTTTAGGATTTCCTGAATAATGAATTGATGCCTTACCTACTGTATTTAGCATAATTTGATTTATAGCATGCACATCAACATTGGTTGAACCAGCACCAGCAACTGAAACATTTTTTGCTGCTAAATTCTTGGCTTTGACGTAAATTGTGCCATCATTGTTGATGTTTAAACTATCAGTAAAACCTGAAATCTGGATATCACTCGCTCCTGCACTGTTAATCTCGATACTTTCATTTATTATTTCTTTCAAATTAATATTACTCGCACCGCTAAGCCCTAGATGCATTTTATTAATCTGACCTTTTAAGATCACATTATTATGACCCGCCGTATTCACTTTTAATTGAGTAGAATTGAGAGTTAAAGCACTCAAATCAATATCACCCGCCAAATGAACATCGAGAAGCTCAGGTGTAATAATAGTGATTTTTACTGATGAAGACGGCAATAAACGAGTCGACCTGTCTGCCATAATTTTTAGCTCGCCTTCTTTAACTTCAATTTTTATTTTATTAAGAATATTATCATCTGACTCCATCATCAATTTAGATGTATTTCCTGGTATTACATTTATTGCATAAGAACCACTCACAAAAAGTTTATTAAATTGGGGCAAATCTTTCTGCACATTAGCAATCTTTCCGTTGCCCTTAATGGCTTCTTGACTACTAATTTCTCTATGCATTTTGTGCAATTCACTACTTGGCGCATAAGCCCGGCCTAGCAAGCTGAACACTAATATGACCGATAAAGCGCAGACAAAAATAAAACCAATTCCCGACCAAAAAATACGATTACTTTTTTTCATAATCTGACCTCTGTTTGTAAAGTTGAGTAAGCTCTTTGATATCCATTTCCAATAAATCCATCGTTTTAAAAATATTAGGTAATTCTTGCTTTAAAAAACTTTGTTTTTTTATTGAAATCACCTTTTTAATAGCGTCTTGAGATAAAAAGTATCCCACGCCTCTCGACATCGTAATAATGCCTTGTTCCTCCAAATAGCTGTAAGACCTTATTAAGGTATTCGGATTGACTTGCATCGTAATAGCCATTTCTCGAACCGAAGGAATGCGCTGCCCACTCTGCAATGTTCCATTCAACACTTGCTCACAAATCGTATCGACGATCTGCAAATAAATAGGTTTAAGATCAGAGTAATTCATATTAGCAAATCTCGTATTCTTTGATTCTATTGAAAGTCACAATCCAACAAAAAGGGGCGATAGCAAGCCAAAGAACATTCAAAACAAAGGAAACTAGTACACCAACATTCTGTATTTGCACTGCGTAAGGTGCCCATAATGAAAATAAACGAAAGCTGATGGATCCTGTAAATATTGTGAACACCAACATTAAACAGCCAACAAACAAAGCCGTTTTTAATAAGCTATATCGCTTGAATACCACAGCCCCTAAAAATACAATAGAATGTAAAATAATATAGGTTCCCATACTGCGCAATAACACAGGGTCAAAAATGTTAATGAAGGGTATACCATGAGAAAAAAGTATATAATGTATCACTATTTGCAGTACATTATAGATTAAAAAAAGAGCTAGCAACGCAATCGCATAGCCTACGGAAGTAATAACCCACTTCGACAAGAATCGTTCTAAATTGGAGCAAGGCAATGTTAAATAGTGATAAGCGATCTCAGAGTTGTGCAACTCTTTAAAAGAACGACTTGTCATCACAAAGCCGCCTACATACAAAACAAAAGTATATAATGACAGACTCAACACTCCGCCGCTACCCAATGATAACAAGGTCCAGAAAACGAAGACGGCCGCAATTGAAATAAATATTACTTTTGAATTAATTTTCAAATCGTTAATAATAAGTCTATTTAATCGTTTCATAGTCACTCCTACAAAAGTCTATTGGTTGTTCAATATTTTTTCAAAAGCACTGCTGTTCGCTAAAACTGCATTAAACAAAATTTCTAGGTCAATTTCTGTTTCGTGGTCATCTCGATTTACTTGCACAGTACTATATCCACCCAACTGTTTTTCATAATAGAGGCACTCATTAGCACCAGGTTCACTCACTTGTCTGGAAAAGGTAAAATGTTGCGCGATTACCTTTGTTGGATGATTAAACAAAATCTTTCCAGCCTCGAATAAAATTACGTGATCGATTAGATTCTCAATATCATGTACTTGATGTGTGGAAATAATGAAAATTCGTTTCTCGTTGAAATATGTCGCCAGCATCTGTCGAAAGAGTGATTTAGAAGGTATATCCAAACCGTTTGTTGGCTCATCTAAAATAAAGAGTTTGGCCTGAGTGGCAATTCCAAACGCGATTAAAAACTTTTTCTTCTGACCATGTGATAACTCAGTTAATAATTTACCGTTTGGAATTTCAAACTTTTTGATAATATCTGCGTAAATTGTGGCATCAAAATTGGGGTAAAAGGAGGCATAACATTGATAATATTCTTCTGCAGTCATCGGAGGCACGTATAAATCTTCAGGCAACAAATAGAGTTCCGACAAAAATTCAGGCATTCGATCTTTAGAATGATAATTAAATACACTGCAAGCCCCTGTTCGAGGGAACACTAAACCTGCAATTATCTTCAATAAACTGGTCTTGCCAGCACCGTTCTTACCCAATAAGCCGTAAATCCCACCATCAGCAATATTCAATGACAAATTTGCAAATAGCTCTCCGCTCTTGGGATAGCCAAAGTTTATGTTTTCTAGCGTTATCATATCAAGCTCCAGTTATAGTGTTATAGCTAACTATAACACTATATCACGGGCTTGTCAACACATCATCACGCCGGAACAAGCGGTAGCTCTATAAAAGATGTTTGGCTTGGAGCATGATAAATTCGTTGTACTGCTTTTCGATAATCCCCAGGTTTTGCCCAAAAAATCGATGGGACATAGGTCTGTGGATTGCGATCATAGAGCGGAAACCAACTGGATTGGACCTGAACCATAATCCGATGCCCAGGTAAAAAAACGTGATTTGCTGTGGGTAATGCAAATCGATACTGGAGTGGTTTATTCGCTGCGATGGGTTTAGCTTTCTCTAAGCTTTCGCGATAACGGCCTCTAAATATATCTCCCGATATCATCAACTGATATCCGCCCAGTTCTGCATGCCCTGCGACTTCGTCAGGGTACACATCAATTAATTTCACAACCCAGTCTGAGTCAGTGCCACTGGTAGATGCAATAATATTAGCCATAGGTTGACCGGTTATTTTGATAGGTGAAGTCAAAACATCTGAGACATAGGTCAGAACATCTGTTCTACCAGACGCTTCACGCTGATCGTCAACCAACCACTCTGGCCACGTTAATCCCTTGTGAAGATCGTACCCTACTGGTCGCACAGGACGAGCACGAAAAGGAACAGGTTTTGCAGGATCAGAAATATATTCATCGTAAGGCCCTGTTTTAGATTTGGGAGCAGTAAAACTAAGTGACATCCCGGAAGTAAAATACAAAGGCGTTGATTTTGTTGCGGGTAATTCAGATAAATGTTGCCAGGTATTCGAACCCGTTTCAAAAGCACAAACAGCAGCCACATTTGATTTAGGCGAGTTATCTTTTAAATATTGATCAAGAAAAGGTCTTAAAATGTGTTTTCTAAAATATAATCCTGTGTCACTATCAAATTTGATTTTTCCTATAGCACTCCCTTCTCGAATTTCTTGACCATGATACCAAGGCCCCATCACTAAAAATAATTTATCTTTAGCATCAGGCTTTTGTTTTAGTGCATTATAAACAGCAATATCCCCATAAATATCTTCCTGATCCCAAAGACTATGCACTAACATTACAGGTATTTTAATCGGTTGTGATCCTAAAATTTTATCCAAGGCTTGTTGCTGCCAAAAAGAATCATATGCTGGATGAGCAAGAATTTTGTTCCAAAATCCTATTTGCTCGAGTCCGTGTTGATGGCCTAATTCACCGGCAGATCCTGCACGTAAATAAACTTCATAATCATCAAAATGATTTGTCCACCAAAGCTCTTCATTTTTTCGTGTCCCCACTTGCTCATAAATATAAGGCATCATTTGCTGACGAAAAGCACCATTATGAAACCAATCATCCCCCATCCAACCATCAACAAGGGGGTTCATTGGTACAGCGACTTTTAATGCGGGATGGGGATTTACCAATGCCATTAATGACAACAATCCATCATAAGAAATTCCCAAAATACCAACTTTACCATTACTCTCAGGAATATTTTTTACCAACCAATCAACGGTATCATACGTATCAGTTGCGTGATCAACTTTTGTGGAATTTAATGGCCCTATCAACGGTCGACCCAAGACATAATCGCCTTCTGAATTATATTTGCCACGAATATCCTGCAATACTCTGATATAGTCACCTTCATCAATAACATCAACCGCATTATCATAACCAAAAAGTGCAGGGCCCATATGTGTACTTTGTGCAATACTACTCATTGTTTTTGCATTATACGGCGTTCGTGTTAACAAAATCGGTGCATTCTTCGCTCCCTTAGGAATAATAATCACTGTCTGCAACTTGACGCCATCGCGCATCGGAATCATCACTTCGCGGCGCACATAATCAAAACTCGTATTAACAGGCACAAACTTCGTAGGTGTCTCACTTTGCAAAACATTTGCACTCGCAATCTTCGGACTATCAGCCAAAGCCGCTAATCCAATAGACATCACAACACAACTCAACAACCATTTACGCATAACGTCCCTCCTGTTAAAATCAGCATATTATATATCTTATTAACCAGGAAGGAAGGGGGGCAGAGGTTAAACCCTCCAATCAGTGGTGCCATCATGAAAACATTTCATTTTTCTCTTAATGATCCAACACGTTTTAATTTACGCCGTCAATTTTTATTGAATGGTTATATTGAAGTTGATGACGCAATGAATGCAGATTTTTCTGATGAAAATATCGGCGTAAACGATAGTGCATTACAGATCTTAGAATACAAACATTTGCTCGCACAATTGCTTCCAAACAATAATTACTCATTTATTCCACTCACATTTTCTATCAATGACATTAATTTTCCAACAGTACTTGCGATGTTACAACAAGAATATAACAACAGTGATTGCCTATGGATTTATAAACCCTCTACTATGAATAATGGAGAACATATTAAATTATTTGCGCATATAAACGAGATTATTGTGCATTATCAAACAATGCAACGCTTAGGTGGTGATTTTGTTATTCAACGTTATATTGATAACCCTCATCTCCTTGATGGCCACAAGTATACTCTGCGGCTCTACGTCATTTTATCGAATTATGCTGGATATCAACTTTATCAGCATGGATACTATAATATTGGATTGCAAAAATATCCTGGGAAAAACGATTTCAATAATTTAGGCGCTCATTTGACCAATGAACATCTAACCGAACCATTACCGAATGTCATTCAAATGCCCACAAGTAAAGTCCCGACGTTTCATTTATTAATGCCACAAATCACATCCATTGTCGATCAATCAATACTTGCTTTCGCAAAAGCTGCACCACACTATTTTGCACCCTCAACCCGCAAAGCTTTTGATATTCTTGGCTTCGATTTCCTCGTGGATGACAATCTAAAACTCTGGTTACTGGAAATCAACCACGGCCCCTGGTTCCCCACTACGGAACCGCATATTTTACAATCCCACTTATTTGATGGTTTTTGGCGGTTCGTCGTAGAGAAATTAGAAGTCTAAGCTATACTATATTTAAGGAAGACAACGGAGCATGTATGGAAATCACATTTTGCGGGGCAGCGGGAACGGTTACCGGCTCCAAATACTTAATTAATAGCGAAGGGCATCAGTTTCTGGTGGATTGCGGCTTGTTTCAGGGGCTGAAAGAGTTGCGATTGCGAAACTGGAGCACTCTTCCGTTTAATCCTCATGAAATTAATGCCGTATTGTTGACTCACGCACATATCGATCACTCCGGATATATCCCCTTACTCGTACGTAATGGCTTCAGAGGAAAAATCTATTGCAGTCCGGCAACGGCTGATTTGTGTAAAATCTTGCTGCCTGATAGTGCACACATTCAAGAAGAAGAGGCTTTGCGCGCCAACAAATATGGCTATTCAAAACACCACCCCGCTTTACCACTCTACACAATCGAAGACGCAGAAAATGCATTAAAACATTTTATTACGGTACCTTTTGGACACGACTTTAGTTTAACCGACTTTTTTAGTTTTCGATTACAACATGCAGGGCATATTTTAGGCGCATCCATGATCAGAATTTTTTCTGAACAAATCAGTGTCTTATTTTCAGGTGATATCGGAAGAATGAATGACCCTATCATGAAAGCCCCAAATCAAGTGGACACCGTAGATTACCTCGTTTTAGAATCCACTTACGGAGATCGCTTACACGATAATACAAATCCGGTTTCACAACTAGGGGAAATTATTAATCGAGTTAGTAATAGAGGTGGCACACTATTAATCCCTGCCTTTGCCGTCGGCCGAGCGCAAAATATTCTTTACTACATTCATCAATTGAAACAGCAACGTCGAATAGCTGATTTGCCCGTTTATCTAGACAGCCCCATGTCTATCAGCGCAACTGAATTATTTTGGAATTATCCCAGTGAACATCATCTCTCGTTTAAACAAGCTAAAGAAGTTTGCGAAGGAGCTACTTATATCAATACACCGGATGAATCAAAAAGACTTGATGAAAAAAGCGGACCCAAAATTATTATCTCTGCCAGCGGAATGGTAACAGGCGGACGTGTACTTCACCATGTCAAAAGATTCGCACCCGATGAAAATAATTGCATTCTACTGACTGGCTATCAAGCCGAAGGAACTCGTGGCGCACGTATTGCTGCAGGGGAAAAAACCATAAAATTATTAGGGGAAATCGTTCCTATCAATGCCGAAGTTTGTGAACTCAGCAATACTTCAGCTCATTCTGATTATGCTGAAATTTTAGGCTGGCTTAAAAAATTCAAAAAAGCGCCCAGAGAAGTTTTCATAACTCATGGTGAACATGATGCGGCTCTGGCCATGCAAAAGCATATTACTGAAAATCTAGGCTGGAAAACGAAAATACCTGCGTATTGCGAAACGGTTTCATTATAGCTTAGCAACTCTGGGTAGCTCACCACGAAACCCCATAGCATGGTGCATAAATATTTTTCGAAGCCAACGGTTGCGATTGGTTAATTTTAATGTGATATCGCGTAGTTGCTTCAAAAAACCTTGCTGCACTGCAAATCCTTCTTTGAAAAAATTCATTGCGTCAATCATCATTTGGTTATCACTCCGACGCCATCGTTCGTATCGCCGTAAATTCTGAACTAAACCGATATCTCGTTTTGCATAAAATTGAGTGACAACTACTTCACTCAAACACGCCGCGTCCAGTATTCCTAAATTCAAACCTTGGCCCGCAAGCGGATGAATTGTATGAGCCGCATCGCCAATTAATGCAACTCGAGGATGAACATAATGTGTTGCGTGTCGCATAATCAAAGGGAAAGCAATCGGTTTATCGACGACGGCAACATTTCCGAGCTCAAAATTAATCGCTGCTGCCATTTTTTTACCTAACTCTCCCACATCAAGATCCATTAACGCTTGGGCTTCTTCAGGTATCGTAGACCACACTATCGAACAATAATGAGAGTCATGTAAAGGTAAAAATGCGATAGGTCCATTCGGGGTAAATCGTTGTCGAGCGACTGAAGAATGCGCGTGCTCAGTTTTTACAGTGGCCACAATCGCCGTGTGATTATAAGGAATTTCCTGTATAGGAATATTCAAGGATTTTCTGACCCAAGACTCAGCTCCATCAGCGCCCACTAATAATTTTACTTCACATTCTGTTTCATCGATTAGCTTTATTTTCACCACTTCATCTAAAATTTTCATCACACTTATTTGAGCAGGACAGAAGAAAAGTAAATTGGGTAACTCTTTCGCACGATGCAATAATGCCTGAATTAACAATTCATTCGCCACAATATTTCCAAGATATTCTCTACCAATATCACGATAACTAAACTGTACTCGACCCACTCCTTCTGCATCACTCACGGATATTTCGCGAAAAGGACTGGCTTTGTCTGTTGCCATCTCATCCCAGCATTTCAATTTATTTAATATACGTTCGGACACTATATTTATAGCACTCATTCGAATATGTTTTCCTGGAGGCGTTTCTGCAATTTCGCGTGATTCAATAAGCGCAACTTGCAAACCTGCACTCGACATTTCCAGTGCAGCAATTAAACCAGGAACTCCGGCACCCACAATCATCACATCAAATTTTCTCACGCTGCTATTCTTCGACATGCATAGGCACTCCACAAGATAAAGGACTGATATAGCCAATATGCCCTAACGAACGTTTTGACAGCCAACGTTTTGCCACAGGAACACAATCCATTACTGTCATTCCAATATTTCGTGCGACTGTTAATGGAAATAAAGAATTGGTAAAAAATCCCACTAAACTATGGGTAATATTAATGATTTGCAAATGATCAGCACGACGCCGATCAACGTACTGACATAATAGAGCTTCAATCTGATCTAAATCACTCTTAACGAGTATTTCAACTAAGGCTGCAACATCACGCAATCCCAAATTTAATCCCTGCCCAGCAATTGGGTGTATTGTATTTGCCGCATTCCCTATTAAAACAACCCGGTTTCTAACAAGCTCAGCGGCACGATGCATCACAATAGGAAAAACAACCGGCGGTGTTGATTCAATAAAACGACCCAAGCGATAACCAAAAATGGCTTGTACCTTTTCTGTAAACTCTTCGTTATTCAAAGACTTTATTTCTTTCACTGCAGAATGAGGCACAGTCCATACGAGTGTCGCTGATTTTTCGCCCAAAGGTAGTAAGGCGATTGGCCCAGACGAAGTAAATCTTTCATAGGCAATATTATTATGATCGCGCGCTAATTCAATATTACTGACAATGGCAGATTGTTCGTAATCTACTGAATTAATAGTAATTCCCAACAATTGCCGCACAGCGGAGTGATGCCCATCCGCAGCCACGACTAATTTTGCGCTAATTTTATTTTCTCCATGCGGTGTATGATATTTTACTATTCCAACATCCTGTGTATTGCACAACTCATCACATTTAGCTTCGTAAAATACAGTGATATTCGGCTGATTTTCAAGCAACTGAGACAATTGTTTTTGTAAATATTTCGCTTGAATCACAAAACCCAACGCGGGTAAATCTTCGTCTTTAGCTGATATTTTAACTTGTCCAAATCGTCCCTTATCACTCACATGAACTTCGTTGACTGATTCAGTAAAAGCAGTTATCGCGGGCCATATATTGAGCGCAGATAATATATTTTTGCTCGAAGCGGACAATACGATAGCTCGCTCACCACCCGATATATTTTCTTCAGACGCTGGACGCGGCTGAGCTTCTAATAAAGCAACACGATATGACTTTAATGCTAACGCTAAAGTCGCGCCTACTAATCCCCCGCCTACAATTATCACATCATAATTTTTTACATCATCATGCACTTTATCGCGCCCCAGCTATTTCTTGTGAAATAATGGCTTCAATCTCAAGGACGGTTTTTGGAATTCGAGCTGTCAAAACTTCGCAACCAGAAGATGTTACCAATACATCATCTTCGATCCGCACTCCAATGTTCCACCATTTCGGATCAACGCCTGACTCGCCGGCACTGATGTAAATACCTGGCTCAACAGTGAGCACAATGCCCGCCTCCAATGTGCGCCATTCACCCTTTATTTTGTAAGCCCCCACATCATGGACATCTAAGCCAATCCAGTGTCCAATGTTATGCATATAAAATGGCAAATAGGCTTTATCTTGAATGAGGCGATCAACTTTGCCAGATAAAATTTCTAAATTCACCAGCCCCTGAGTAATAACTCTAATCGCCGTTTCTTGAAGATGATCCCACCGAACACCCGGAGCCACTTTTGCAATAACCGCAGTTTGAGCCTCTAATACAAGCTCATAAATGGCTTTTTGTTCGCGCGAAAAACGCCCATTCACTGGCAGTGTCCTCGTTACATCGCTCGCATAATTTTGCCATTCACACCCTGCATCAATTAAAACTAAATCACCGTCCTGTAAAGGGGCATTATTATCGTTATAGTGCAAAATACAGCTATTTGCACCCCCACCCACAATCGGTGGATACGCCTGCTCTCGCGCCCCATGACGAATGAATTCAGACACCAACTCAGCTTCAAGCTCATATTCATATTGATTGGGCCGTAAGGTTTGCATTACCCGCAGATGGCCGTGAGCGGTAATTTCAGCCGCTTTTCGCATTAATGCTATTTCTTGATCGGATTTATGCAAACGCATCTCATGTAACAATGGCCTAAGATCATGTAAATGTTCTGGGGCCTGTATACCGCTGCGCACTTTAGCTCTCAAATTCTCCATCCAGCGTAAAATCTGATTGGAAAGCGGCGTTGATGGCTCTAATAAACCATAAACATGATGATGATTCGCCAATAATTCAGGCATTTTTTCATCGAGCGCGGCTATTGAAAACGCTTCATTGGCGCCATAATCCTGACAGGCTCGCACAGGACCAATAATCGCTCCCGTCCAGCGTTCACGGGCAGGATCAGGCAATTTACAGAATAAAAACATCTCATTTTTATTCACACCTCGCCGCAAAACAACAACGGCTTCGTTTTCGGGAAAGCCTGTAAGATAATAAAAATCGCTATTTTGTCTAAATGGAAACATGACATCGTTATTGCGAACCTGCTCGTTGGCACTTGCGAGTATCACGACGCTTCCAGGCTCACATTGCTCGAGTAATTGCTGTCTTCTTTGAACAAACACTGATCGGTCTATCATAGTTTCCATCCACGTTGTATCGTTAACTCTTATCATTATACCACCACAGACGAAACCTAGCAGCAAGTCTAAAGGGGTTAGATCTTACATTGAGACATTACTCGGAGAGCTTGATGTCTGTTCTGTTAACATTCACTACTGTTTCAATGTTATACCTGAGCTCTTTTTTTGCCTTAAACTTGACCCTTTGAGTGAGGATCACTAAGATAAACCGTTGATAAATTTAGATTGAAGGTACTTGATTCTTTTTTTCACTTAGGCATGATGCCAATTAGAGTGTAAAACGCAACTGATAACATAGAGGTCATTTAGGATGAATGATGTGGATCTGGCTAATTTAGACCAACGCATTGAGGCGTTGCTTCGCGACAGGCGCCATTTGAAAGTAGAAAACCAAAGTTTAAGACAAAAATTATTTCGACTGACTCAAGAACGCGCCCAATTACAAGACAAAAATCTTATGGCCGCGAACAAAATTAAACGTGTACTTTCCCAACTAAGGAGTGACATTAATGAATGATACAATTAACGAAGCAAATACAGGCAATACTGTAACGGTAAAATTATTAGGGCGAGATTTTCAAGTGAAATGTCCTCCTGATAAAGTAGTCGATTTACAAAATGCTGCTGTATATCTCGATGCACAAATGCGTGAAGTTGCAAATACTGGAAAAGTTCAAAGCTTAGATAGAATTGCGGCAATTGCTGCATTAAATGTTGTATACGATTTAAAATCAGAAAAAAAACAAAGTCACAGTTTCATGGAAACAATTAGTAATAGAATTCAAAATCTACATAACAAAATTGAAAAAGCATTGGCGGAAGAAACCGCTTAACCAGGACTTGATAGCACACGATGTGTTAACTCACTTCGATCCAATAAGGATGAAAAGTAGAGTAAAATTACGGAGTGGCAGTTTTGAAAAAGTTGAGCTAGAATTAAATTGCCTCTCTGGTACACGACAAGCGGGCAGTTATTCTTGAACCGTTACTGCTTAAGACTCGGGGTTTGCATAGTATCGCGGTGTGCATGTCCTTAACTGGAAAGCCTAATTCGATACCGATTACCCCACCTGAACCAAAGGGTTCAGAATAGTCGTTCGCACCGGTACCACGGAGGCAAACCATGAATCTTGTAACAAAAAGCGCCATTCGATCCAGCATTCTCGCTATGCGTCGAGCACTAACCTACGACGAAATCCATAAGGCCAGCCAGGAAGCGTGCGCTCGTCTTGTCAGCACGACACTGTGGCAACAGGCTCAACATATCGCCTTTTACATCGCACACGATGGCGAAATAGATCCATCATTATTGATGAATCTAGCCCACACACAAAATAAAAAATGCTACCTACCTGCCCTTGCAAGCAACGACCTTAAACATTTAGTCATGGTACGACATGAACCCGAAGAGGCTCTGATTAAAAATCGCTATGGAATTCCGGAACCCATTCAAGACGAAAAAAAAATAATTGAACCCCATAAACTAGAACTTGTACTGCTACCCCTCGTCGCTTTCGACAATACCGGAACACGCCTGGGAATGGGTGTAGGCTATTACGATCGAACTTTCGCATTTTTAAATCATCAGAATCGACCTAAAAATACTACGTTAATTGGACTTGCGTACGAATTTCAAGAACAAAAACAATTAGATCGAGAATCCTGGGATGTAGGACTCGATTGGATTGTTACTAACAAAGACATTATTCAGGCACACGTGGCAATCCAGAAAAAATAAATAGCCCATTTCTTTAAATAGTGTACTATTAAACTAAATACATTATGACCAAGGACAATTCATGAACGACATTATCGCAAACCTAACTGCTCTCGTCACAGCGATGCAAGTTAATTCATATTACCTCTTAATCGCTATTGGCATCATGTGGATTCTCAATTTTGTGAACTGGTGGATTCTTGGATCACGACTGAATATTTTTGGCGTTTACCCTCGCAGAGTATGGGGACTGATCGGCATACCGGTCTCACCAATTTTACACGGACATTTTAACCATTTATTTTTTAATACATTCCCCTTATTTATTTTAGCCAATCTTGTTTTATTAAAAGGATTTGGAATATTTTATTTCGTCACTGCCTTTATCACCTTGGGAAGCGGAATCATTGTATGGATCATCGGTCGACCTGCTTTTCATTTAGGCGCAAGCGGATTAATCATGGGATATTGGAGTTATCTCATCATTCAAGCCTATAACGAACAAACCATCATGTCATTCGCCTTAGGTGCAATCAGCTTATACTATTTTGGTGGATTATTACTCGATTTATTTCCAGACAAACGTGAAGTATCTTGGGAAGCGCATTTATCCGGATTTGCTAGCGGCATTGCCGCTTACTACTATGTCCCTCATCTTCTACATCAATTTGGCGGATTTATCGGAATAACAAAATGATTACGCAAAATAAATGGAAACAACTTAGAATTCTGATGCAGCAACTCAACATTGCAGAATCAGATCTTGTTGAAAAATTCATTATCGGCTCAGGACATGGCGGACAAAAATTACAGAAAACCGCTTCTTGCGTTTATCTAAAACATATTCCAACTGGCCTTGAAATTAAATGTCAAAAATCGCGCATGCGCGAAGAAAATCGTTTTCACGCTCGTCGCCGACTCATCGAAAAAATGGAAGAACAATTATTCGAGAAAAAAAGCGAACACCAACAAGAAATTGAAAAAATCCGTCGCCAAAAACGCCGCCGCTCCCGCCGTTCCAAGCTCAAAATGCTCGCCGACAAAAAACAACACGCCGACATCAAAAAGCTCCGAAAAGCTCCTAAAGCCGAGGACTAAGAGCCCTCGCCTCACCACCACCGCCAAAACCCGCGCCCTGCCTGGATTCTACCGCCCACCTCCAAGCACCCCGTACATATTGGCCAAAAACAAATTCATCAACTACACTTAATATGAAGGGTATTTAAGATAGATCTTAGTATAGAGAGACAAGTATGCGTCAAGATAGCAAGCTTAAAGAATCCATTGCAAAACTGAGGAAAGAAGACCTTAGCTTACTGCGCTTCTTTATATCTCAAAACCAACCTTCCATAAACTCCATTCAACAAGCAATACAGCATTTAAATCGTGAATACCGCGATTTCAATGTGTATTTACTGGTGAAAAACTTAGAAAATCATAATATGCGATATTATGAAAATGATACTGAACACTTAAACACTCTAAAAGAAATAATAGGACAATCAGGCTGCTCAGACGCCATTAAAAATGCGTTATTGAAAAATATTAACCTATCAAACTACGATCAAAAAATATTTAGATTCCTAAAAAATATAAAAGAATATAGACGAGACGATGTTTATATTCTAGCTGAAAAATGCGCTGAAAAAGGAATAGTACTCCAAGAACATCACTTGCTACATTTAACCTTAAAGCTGAAGAACATGAGCGGCTACTCTGAAGCTGTTTACGATATGCTAGCGAGTCATATTGAAGAGAACGGAGTTAGAAAAACAGTTGCTATGTTCAATGAAATGCTCAACAATCCAGATCCAGATCACGTTGAGAAAGAAGCTGCTAAATACGCAAACCCTCATGTCTCACCAACAGAAGCTGAGCCGGATAATTCGGTAGAGATCTTAGGATCATTTTCTTTAGAGCAAAGAGAGCGCTCCACTCAATCATTAGATAATACTAGACTTCGACAATCAGCACTCGATGGTTCACACCTCTCCGATGAAAGCGCCACCTCACCAACAACACGACAGCCTAATAATAGCCCTCGCCAATCCTGGACAAGAGGAGTGATAAGAACCTCCCCAGTTAAGAAAGAAACCGCGGCAAAAGACAAAGAAGAGGCAACTCTCGTAGCAGCAGCTGTCGCGCCTCAAACAACTCAAAAACCAGCAGATGTGGTACGGCTACCCTACTTACATCCTAAAATAAATCCACAAGATTTAAAGGACAACAAGATAGTAAATAATGGCAAATCAGTAAAGCCACGAAATGCCCCGGAATATACTGTTTACATCCCAGGTAAATTGGGACAAGGCGCCAATGGAATAGTCACACTAGCGCAAATTAATGGAACAGGGGAATGGATTGCATTAAAACAAATCCCAGCTAAATTGGCCGCTTCTATGGCAGGCGAAATCGAAAGTCTTCAGGCTTCAAAAAACTTGAAATTCACTCATCAAGGTTTAGATGGTACACTTTATATAGGTATGAAATTAGAAGAAGGAATGGAGCTTCATACATTACTAGAAAAAACAACTGATAAAAGAAATCCCGCTCGATTATCTGAAGCCCAAAGATTACTGATTGCTAAAAAAATACTAAAAGGAGCAGTTGATATACACGTGGATAAGAATACAATTGTGGAAACTACCTCTTTTCGAAGTAATCTAACAGCAACAACTGAGAAACAAAACGTTCTTGAAGAACGAAAAGCCAAAGAGAAACGCCAATTACACCGAGATATCAAACCAGATAACATGGTAATTAACACCGCACTGGATACTAAGCATATCGATTTTGGATATGCAGAAATGGTCACGCGAGATAATCCAGGCTTTTCAGGAGGTGTAACAGGCACACCCGGCTTTATTGCACCAGAAATACGTGCGCGCGAAATGCAGCATAATTACAGTGATAAAACCGAAGTGTACGCTCTAGGTGTTTCCCTGATGGAGGTTTTTAATGTCGAAAAGGTAAATATCAGAGTAGTCAATGTAGATGGCTATGATCAAGAAGACGTTATTCATAGAACTTATGTAATTGATCCTGTTAAAGCGAGGAATCATGATCCTGATCTTATAAGACTCATCGAGAGAATGACAGATCAAAACCCTAATAATCGCCCTTCTGTTATAGAAGCCTATGCTCTACTCAACAAAATTATTGATAATAGCAAAAATAATAATCCTACAAATCCGGTGGGCCTAAAAGCCTATGCCGTTTCCATTGAAGATTATGAAAAAGCAAGACAAAACGGAAACGAGCAAGACTTCGTTAAGTCAATTGCAAAAAAAGGCGTTAATTCTATAGCATTCTACAGCACCAATCCAAACGTCAATCCTGAAGCACTAATTTCTGCACAGCGGGCATTTACAGAGGTGGGGATAATTCATATTGCTCCCGATCTCTATTGCAATCAAAATGTGGCTGTAAATTTAAGAAACATAGAAAACTACTATAATCGCACCTTTGGAAGCCCAGCGACGCAACTAGATTCAAAAATTCGAGGCGAAGATAGTGTAAAACTAATAGAAAGAGTAACAGATACTAAATCTACGCAACAAGAATTAATTCAGATGACAGAGTTTGTAATTCAGCAATTGAATGGGCCCGGCGGAAAAGACTTTTACAATAATGCTGGAAAACAATTAATTAGAGAGCTCTTGAAATCACCTGGAATAGATAGTGTTTTAGCAGATAAACACACCAAAGATCCTCGTAACCGCGCGGAGCTATTGAAAGAAGCGATTTCAAAAACATCTCCACCACTTATGAGCATTCCAACAACAAGAAAAATTGAGGCTCTTGTTAAACAAGCCCCTCAAAATGAAGCTAATCAAAGGGCAATACAGACACAAACTTCAGGAAAATTTTAAATTTCATTTTCCGCAAGAGGACCTATACGATTTTCAATAAGCTCTTCACATTGAGCTGGCATCAATGTAAACGGGGTATCATATTCATGGTTTTCAATAATAAATAATTTAGGGTCATATTTTTCGACAAATTGTGTGACAAAATCAATCTGCTCATCAATGGAGAATCCTCCAGCAAAATAACGATGCAAAGGTGTATTCCCTTTTTTATCGACATCTCTAAGAGATAAATCACACTCATCAACAAGAAAATCGATCAGGCCTAAATTACCGGACCCAAATGCAAAATGCAATAAAGTTTCTTCAGAAGATGTTTTTTTCTTAAACTCTTCCACGCTGAAATCAATAAATGCTTGGCGAAGAAAGCTGTATCGACCTCGACGTGCGGCAATATGAAATGGTGAGAGCCCTTGCACATTTTGAGGTAGTTCAGTGCCATTAAAATCGCGTTTAAATAACCAATAAAAACTATTATAATTACCGCTTTCCGCAGCATAATGAAGACTGCACTCTTGCTGTTCTGATTGAACATGGGGATCTATATTATGTTCCTCAATCAAGACACGGCACATTTTTATATTACCGCCTTTAGCACTGTAAAAAAGCGGAGAAAGCTCTTGATGGGATCTTGAGACAAAACCAGAATCTTTGGTTAATAGATACTCAAATACTCTGTGACTGCCACCTAACAGAGCTCGAGTAAAGACAGTCTCGCCATCAACTTCCGAATCCAATGTGCATCCCCAATTTTTTTTAGCTTCAGTATCTTCAAGAAAATAACGCACCACTGATAAAATATCGAATTGTGCAGCAGATAAAAAAACTGCGGTCGCTTCTTCTTTAGTTCGTATGCGACAAAAAGGATTTTCGCCCGACACTAAATGATTATATAGATCAACACAACCTGATCGCAAAGATCGAATGATATAGTCAAACGTTAAAACAGTTCCTTCCTGCAAAACGTCAGTAATTCTTTTCAGATTATCTAACTGACCGCCGGCGATCGCCGGTGACAATAGACGTAGCGCTTCATTTTTATCTTTTTTGTAATCTGGATAACCATATTGATTAACCAACATAGAATAAAAATCATGTTGCCCACCTAAAATAGCTTGATCAGCTACTTCTCTAATATCAGGATTATCTGGGTCATATTTAAATTCAGGACAATAAGTTGAGATATGCGATATAAATGTATCTTTTAGCCCTACTCGAGCGTAAAAATGAATAGCTAATTTCTGAGTACGCGTTTTAGCCGTCGCTACACTCTTACCCAAAAAGAGATTCAGCAAATCAGGTAAATTGAGTAATGCACACAAACCCCAACCAGCGTCAGGATCATTAATAAACAAATCTCTGCACGACGAATCTTTTCTTATTTGCGCTAACAATCGTTCGAAGACCTCTGGTTTCTGAGCTCGTAATGCTGTCATCATATGAACAGGAAGAACTATCTGAAAATATTGAAGCAAACTTCTAAGAATAAATTCCGTATCTGTTGCCCTTTTAAAAAAACGACAGCCCAGTCGAAAATTCTTTAAATCATCGAATGAAAGACTCTTCACAATTATTGTAATAAGAGAAGAGATCTGAAGATGGCCTTGCGCATCGGATGGCACCAAGTGAGCACTTTGCATACGCTCTTGACCCTCGAGCATCCCAGGCTGCACTACAGCCGCTTTCAGAGGTGATGCAGCCAGCTCCCCTAGCGCAACAGCTGAAGGAGGTACTAATGCTTGATTGTCTAATTCATGCTTATTCATGGCAGAACAATACCACAATCTAATGAAATTGGCAAGATGAGCGGGAAAATTGCATAAACTCTGCATTTTGCGCAACAGAAGCACTCTTACGCTGCCCCCCCCCTAGGATCGCTGAAAAGACAGCACACCGACAGCAAAAAGCTACAGAAAGCCCCTAAAGCCCAAGATTAAGCGCCCACACCTCTCCACCGCAGCTAAAACCCTGTCCTGACTGGCTTGTGCCTCATAAAAAAGCTATGAATGTACTATACTTACAATATAGTGATAATGTGAGTTAGTGATATGAGCCAGAAAAAAGGTAAAAGCAAGTTAGAACGATTAGCAGGGCAGACCCTGGAACCCGGTCAGCCACAAAAAAAGATTAAAGCTGAAGACAATTTAACTACACCACCAACTGCTGATCAACCACCGGCCAGGACCGTCGAAAGTCCAGCAGTTGATGCATCAAATCCAAAAAAAGGCAGAAAAAATGTGG
>JAKORL010000036.1 GCA_029777855.1 Pseudomonadota bacterium | reverse complement strand
CTAAGGTAATCCAAGGTGAAGGACGTCCAGCCCCAAATCGATAAATCGAAAGAAGCGCACCCAAAAAATCCGAATTATACAAAGTCAAATACAATGTCGTAAAAAATACAAAACCTAAAAAATACCTAAAATATAGAGATTCGATAAGCCTATATCCCTTTAAATATTTATTATTGGTATTCACGAACAAAATAAATGATGTGATTATCACACACATTAACGTTATCACTGATAAAAAGACAAAACGCTCCACAGGCTTTGGGCTAATCAATGAATTGAAGTCTAGCCCACCGTTTCGCTGTACAATCATTGGCTCAATAGTGACCGCTGTGTGCGGAAAAATGTAATATAGCTTGCTGAGTATATAAGACAATAGCAATGCAACCCCAAAAAAACCAAGATACGAAGTTTGTATTTTCAGAGACAGTGCATTGCGCTTTATCAAAATAGGTGTCCTTACTGAGATGACCGAGTCACGAAATTCGAAGCAAACACTGTACCTCTGCTTATTTCTTATTTCAAGACTTACCCACAACCTCTTGATATTTTTTGACATCAATAGAAATGACACATATAGTGTTTCTTTTTTGATCATGAGCAGATTACCGTGATACTGGACAGACTATACTTATCTCAAAAGAGCAGACCTATCCCGCTAATCATTATCATCGCCGTCACTACAATGCTCTACATTCTCTGTTTTTTTGGTGCTCCTATAACCGATGAAAGCCTCCCTATTACTATTGGCCTTCGTTTTTTACAAGGACAAAAACCATTCATTGATGATTTATCTCCCTACATTGGATTGGGTTTTTTAGTCGCCCCCATCATCAAACTCAGCATGCTAATGCATCAAGGAAAAAACGAACTGATACTGTTTCTAAGGCATGCCTACTTGTTCTTTAGTATCTTAGTAGGCATCTATACTTATCTATCTACACGACAATATCTGCCTAAACTTCTTGCAGTATCTATTGCACTATCACTGATCATTTTCCACCCGTTTGGCATTAATAATTTTCATTACGATACACTCGGCACGCTCTTATGGTCGGCAGTTATTTTTCAATTATTCAATTTTATATTCAGTGAAAGCAATAGAATGATTGACGCTGTTATATACGCTCTATTGAACACTCTTTTGTGCCTAAGCTACCCCCCGTTTTTACTTCTTGTTATTTTCGTCAATACCGCTGCTTGGTTCTTAATTTCCAACAAGAAAAGGGTCTATATAACACAGATCATAGTATATACATTAAGTTCATTATTGTTAGTCTGGGTAATTTTTAGATTCTTCGGGGTTCAGTATTCGGATATTTTGAATACTATACAATTCAATAAAAACCTAGCCCAATTCTCAGCCCATCAGCTTTCTTTCTTCCAAAAGACCTCATTAGTTATAATCAATCTTTTCAAACGATATTCTATTCACTACACACTCGCATTTTTATTACTTTGGATCTCACATTATTTCAAAAACTCTCGTCTCATCCAAAACTTCATTATATCCACCACACTCATTGCCCCTCTATTTTTTATCCAAGTCTTACATCCTTCTTTCACAGGAATATTTTATTACTTGAACGGACTCGGGCTTACAGGAGCTATCATATTCTTTATCTACTTAAAACAAAATGCACTGGCCAAAAATATCTTCCTGACTATCTGGGCCCCTTCTTTAATTGCTGGGCTTCTCACCAGCGTATCGAGCTATAATTTAGAATTGAATTTCATCATCGGATTTTTCCCTGGAGTACTTTCAGCAGTAATCTTTTATTATTTTAGCTTAAAAAATATTAATGCAGACAACCCTACACTACCCAAAACATTTATTTTCTTCTTCATTACCACACTGTGCTACTTCCAACTCAGTTATATTTATGGAGATGACCAAAGAGGGCTCAAAATTTACACCACTCACCAGCAATACCAAATCCCTGGCCCACTAAACCATTTGTACATCGAACCTAAATGGATACCGATACTAAGCTCTCTCCAAAAAGACCTTCGCGCCATCGATGCCTCCAACACCACCTTCATCTATTTTGGCCCCTTTTCAGTCGGCTATCTCCTCGTCGACAAACTCAAAACCGGCGACTATCTCGCCTACTGCGCCTACGATGTCAATCACTACGGCCAAAAACCCCGCACCCCCAACTACACCATCGATCTCTCCAAAACACTCACCCCACCTACTCCCTCAATTACTCCTTACCTTTCAGAAAAAAAATCCATCAAATTTGCTTCACATCCCGCATACGATATCTATTACACCAATCAGTATGTATCATTAGTATCAAAAAGGGTCTATACGTATTTGGAGAACCTTATCGTCGTGGTAGTATATCAAAGGAAATGCTAGCAAATATGATGTATGGACCATCTTATGTCTCTCTTGAATGGGCTCTAGGTTACTATGGAATGATACCTGAACGAGTAGAAGAAATTACAAGTGTTACTACTAAGCGTCGAGCTCACTTTGACACACCTATTGGACGATTTAGTTACGAACATTCTCTCAAAATAATATATCCAATAGGACTAACCCGGTATGAAGAATCAAAATACCAATCAGCGCTTATTGCCACAAAAGAAAAGGCGGTGGCCGATCAACTCGTTATTCGACGAGGTAAAGTGACAAGTTTAGTTGAGCTTGAAAAAATTTTATTTCAAGACTTACGCATTGAAGAAGAAGATCTCATTGGTTTTCACTCAGGAACCGTGGTACGTATCAAAATAGAAATCGATACAGATCCCCCTCCAGGACTACACCAAGATATAAGTTACATACTCTCAATTGATTATTAGGAGGTGACAGATGAAGAAGTATATATTAACTGGAGTTCAACATAATTCTAGATCGTTATTGAATCCGATGAGAATTCGCTTTTTTGGTGCCACAATCAACAATGAAATTAGTCCTGAACTACTAACAGAATTAAAGATCGCTAGAAAACTTGCATACCAAGGGGGAGCTATAGATGCTGAAAAAAAATATAAGGAATTAATTGAGATTCACCCAAAATGTGAACAAATATATAAAGAATTATTTGCCGTATGGTATGATAAGGGTTCCGTCTTAGGTCTCAAGCAATGGGATATAGACTGGTTAAAAACTAAATATAGAGAAAATTTCTCCCCAGAAACTACATGTGACACTCCTCAAAGTGAGCCAAATAAATGTCAGTCAAGAACCTGACTAATCGATCAGTGCTAACTATCAAGGTTAGCAACGATATACGGTAATCACCCACTGATCCATACAAACCTGGATCAATATCTTGAGCAATGAAAGAGCACACAGTGGTAAGGTTATGTAAATTGACTGCTCACACCCACGGATGATAATATTCCTAAAATTAATGAACAAAAGGATTATCCGATGACTACATACGTTAAACTGCAAAACTTATTGATTGGCTTAATGCTCACTTGTTCAGCTCAGGCGGCTCAAACCAACGACGACAAAACAAACGGCTATCAAATTTATCAAACTCTGCATGTATCCATCTCAACTCACACAAATAATGATTGTACTCGACTCAATGTTTATCATCCTTACGGTAAATTGGTTGGCAGCAACACCTTCCCCTATGAAATTGACAAAAATGACACTGCAACCTTCATCTTATCAGAAGGCATTGCAACCGGCCCCGATGTGACTCTCACATACAAATGCGGAACAGACACTTTCACAGTCCGTGCATGGCAAAGTCAATGTTGGTTAGCTTATGGCTGTGATGCTCATGGTGAAATTATTTCTCATACTGATGCACTAACCTTAGACAATCCCGTAGACACCAAAAATGCTTCACGCCTATGGAATCAATTCGGTGAAGTTCATTTTACAGTGCGTAATAAATAAGTATTGAAAAAAACTACAATTGCGTAACTTTTATAGCATTGCACCGATATAACATCGGTTAAAACCTAATATTTAGCGATGCGCTGTTGCTGTCCCACCCAACAACCGCTAGAATCTGCTCAACTCGATAGTACGGTAAAACAAGATATGCTCAGCACAGCCGCCTCGCTCAACCAGCCTGATTCTGTAGGTCTAGACCTTACAACCTCAAAGAAAACGTGGTGGCAAGATATCCTTCTTTTGATAGTGGCATTTGCCATCCTTTTCGGAGCTTTTTTGGGAAACCGCCCACTGACAGTGCCTGATGAGGGCCGATACGCTGAAATACCTCGTGAAATGGTCAGTACAGGTGATTACATCACCCCTCGGATCAATGGGGTAAAATACTTTGAAAAACCGCCGCTCTTCTATTGGATGCAGGCCGCAAGCTATCATGTTCTAGGAATCAACGAATGGTCTATTCGAATACCCAATGCTCTGATGGGACTATTGGGTGTGTTGCTCGTGTACACCACGGCTAGAAAACTCTATTCACGAAGAACCGGCCTTTTAGCAGGGCTAATTTTAGGCACATTTGGCCTCTACTCTAGCATGGCTCATTTGGTAACGCTGGATATGAGCCTCACGTTTTTTCTCTCAGCAACATTCTGCTGTTTTATTTTAGGCAATCAGCATCACGCAGGATCTATTCGAAATCGCTATATGTGGGGCATGTATTTTTTTGCAGCGCTCACCACGCTTACCAAAGGCCTTATTGGAATCATTTTTCCGTGCATGATAATTTTTACTTGGGTACTTTTCACCTCTCAATGGCGCGAAATAAAAACATACTGTATTCCAAGTGGTTTTCTTTTATTAATCTTGATCACGGCACCTTGGCATATTCTAGTTCAAATCAAAAACCCAGAATTTTTCAACTATTATTTTATTGATCAACACATCTTACGCTATTTGACGGATGCGGAAAAACGATCACAGCCTTTTTGGTTCCTCCCTAGCGCATTATTGATAGGTATGTTCCCCTGGGCGGGATTAATCGTTCCAGCTATCACTCACTACATTAATCGACTCTCTAAAATAAACTTATTTTTATTTCTTTGGGCTAGCCTCATTTTCATATTTTTCTGGATTTCAAAATCACAATTAATACCCTACGTCCTACCTGTTTATTTTCCTTTGAGCATATTGATAGCAACATATCTAGATTGGAGCATTGAACATCCTAGACACTGGGGAGTGAAATTCAGCCTTATTATCACAATTCTACTTTCTATTACCGCTTTAATCGTTGGTGCATTTGTTTTAGATATTTCTGAACCGAGAATGGCTGTGACATTTGGACTTCTTATTGTCAGTATTTTCATTACTTTGATCACTGCTTGGAAAGCATCAGAGATAAACACAATGATCGCAATAGCCGCTTCGACGAGCTTATTTTTTATGTCCTTCAATTTTAGCTACCCTCCTACGGACACACGTTCTGTGAAAGATCTCGCTGTAGCGCTTAAACCTCTTCTAAATCAAAACGACACCGTTTATTCATTCCACAATCATTATCAAGATTTGCCAGTATATCTTGGCCGACGTGTCGTTATGGTAGATTACTACGGAGAAATTTGGTTTGGGCTTGAACATACCAATCACCAAGGTCTTTGGATGACCGAGAAAGAATTTTGGTCTAGCTGGTCAAAACCATCACAACAGTTTATGCTAATGAGCCTGGAAGAGTATGACACCGTGATTAAAACTCACCCCGATCAAATATATGAGCTAAAACGCAATCATCATAATGTTCTGGTGAGCAATCTACCAGTTAGTAGGGATTCCCACTCGATTGATTCATTAAAGAGGAGTTGAGAAATTGAAACTATCAATATTTTCTCTGGTATTGTGTGGCGTTTTACTTAACGCCGCCGCACAATTACTTCTCAAGGCGGGAATGACTCGAATCGGTGAATTTGATTTTCATATAAATAATGTCATTCCAATTGGATTACAAGTTGCCGGAAATATTCCTATTCTCCTCGGACTTGCCGCTTATGTAGTGAGCGTTTTAATCTGGATGATGGTACTATCGCGAGTTGATGTGAGCCTGGCCTATCCTATGGTCAGTCTTGGCTATATTGTTAATGCATTTGCTGCCTATTTTTTATTTAACGAACCATTATCTGCGTTACGTATTGGCGGAATTTTTATTATATTAATGGGCGTATTTATTGTCGCACGGAGTTAATGATGAGTGAAAATTTTTTACCTTTTGCAAAACCAGCGATTGATCAAGCAACTATTGATGAAGTAGTCGCTTGTTTACAATCTGGCTGGATTACAACAGGCCCACGTACTCAACAATTTGAGCAAGAGCTGGCCACCTATTTAAATTCACCACATGCTCTATGCTTAAACTCTGGTACCGCAGGATTGCATGTTGCTTTACTGTGTTTAAATTTACAACCTGGTGATGAAGTTATTACAACACCGTTTACTTTTGTAGCCACACTCAACACTATTGTGCACGCCGGTGGAAAACCCGTACTCGTTGATATAGATCCGTATACCTATAATATCGATGTTAATCAAATAGAAAATGCCATTACATCCCGCACTCGTGCAATCGTTCCTGTTCATTTTACTGGCTTACCTGTCGATTGTGACGCTATTTATGCTATTGCCAATAAACATCAGCTTACTGTAGTAGAAGATTGTGCTCACGCCATCGGCGCACAATATAAAAGAAAAACACTGGGGAGTTTTGGTCATTTACAAGTATTCAGTTTTCACCCGAATAAAAATATGACCACTGGCGAAGGTGGCCTAGTAACATGCAGAAATTCTGAATGGGCCGAACGCATCAGTTGCTTACGATTTCATGGCATTAGCAAACCCGCATTCGATCGATTTACTAAAAAAGGGAATCAACATTACGAGGTGATTGCCCCTGGATTTAAATATAACATGATGGATTTACAAGCTGCTATCGGGTTGCATCAACTCAAATCACTTGATAATTTTATTATAAAAAGAACTGCACTCGCTCAACGCTATTTAAAAGCTTTTGCAAACTGGCCACAATGGGAACTACCTCAAATCCCTCAGTACGAACATCGACATGCTTGGCATTTATTTGCTCCTCTCATTAATCCTGAAAAAGCCGGCATGGATCGTGACACTTTTATGCAACGCATGAAAGAAGAAAATATTGGAACGGGTTTACACTATGCAGCAATTCATCTACATCCTTATTATAAAAATACATTTGGATTTAAAGCGGGTGATTTCCCTAGAACAGAAGATGTAGCTAATCGGATTGTGAGCCTACCCTTATTTCCAACGATGACAAACGAAGAACAAAATCATGTCATTCGCACTATTGCGAAAATCTTTAATCATCCGCTATCAACAGAATCTAACTCGTTAGACTTTTTAAGCCCTATAAACCAGGAGATATTATGAGTTTACCCTATATCAGCATTGTAATTCCTGTTCACAATGAACAAGAAGTACTGGAATCATTATATAAACGATTAATTCCTGTTATGGATAACATGGGAAAACCTTTTGAAATTCTTTTAATTAATGACGGTAGCAAAGATAAAACAGAAGAAATGTTAAACGAAATTCGTCTACGTCGCCCACATCAAATACGTATTATCCATTTTAATGGAAATTACGGCCAACATATGGCCATTATGGCAGGATTGGAACGCGTTCGTGGTGAAATTATCGTAACGATGGATGCCGATCTGCAAAACCCACCCGAAGATATTCCTAAACTGGTTGCCAAAATGGAAGAAGGCCACGATGTGGTGGGCGGATATCGCCAAGATCGTCAAGATCGTTTCTGGAGAAAATTTCTGTCAAAAAGCCATAACATTATCAGAGCTAAAATTACGCCACGAATACCGATGAAAGATGAAGGCTGTATGTTGCGCGCTTATCGCCGTAATATCGTTGATGTGATGGTAGCGAGTGGCGAATGCTCCACATTTATTCCAGCGCTCGCACTGACATTTGCCCATAATCCTGCAGAAGTCGGAGTTTCACACGAAGCAAGACAGGAAGGAACAACAAGTTATAACTTGTACAAACTCATCCGCTACAACTTCGATTTGATCACTGGATTCTCATTAGTACCACTGCAAGTGTTTACTTTGATCGGGATATTAGTTTCTGCAGCGAGCGGATTATTAGTATTTTACATGTTTATGCGCAGAATTATCATCGGTCCTGAAGCCGAAGGATTGTTCACCTTATTCGCGATTCTCTTTTTCCTCGCAGGATTAATTTTACTAGGTCTTGGCATTCTAGGAGAATATATTGGCCGTATCTATCAAGAAGTTTTAAAACGACCACGATTTGTTATTAAATCAGAACTTAATCCTCTTTCAGAAAACACTTCACATTCACAACAGGAAACACTGACTCATGACGCGTAATATTGTAATTTTAGGATGCAACGGATTTATAGGCAGTCATCTTGCACAACGAATTATTGAAACTACTGATTGGCATATACAGGCTCTTGATATTGCCAATCACAATTTAACATCATTACTTGATCATGAACGATTTCATTTCACATTAGGTGATATAACTAAATCACATGAGTGGCTCGATCGCCATATTCCCCTCGCTGATGTTGTCTTACCTCTGGCTGCTATTGCAAACCCATTAGTTTATGTTCAAGATCCTATTCGCGTATTTGAGCTCGATTTTGAAGCTAATTTAGATATCGTTAAGCGCTGCTTAAAACATAACACCCGCATCGTATTTCCATCCACTTCTGAAGTCTATGGCATGGCTACCGATTCTGAATTTGACGAGCAAAATACGCACTTTGTATTAGGTCCTATTCACAAAGAACGCTGGATTTATTCATGTTCAAAACAAATGCTCGATCGCATTATTTATGCTTATGGAAAACATCATCAACTACCCTACACACTATTTAGACCCTTTAATTGGATTGGCCCAAGACTCGATAATGTATTTGAAAAAAATGCCAACCAATCTCGTGTCGTATCAAAATTCTTAAGTCAAATCGTGCGTGGAGAAAATATTGAACTCGTGGATGGTGGACAACAACGTCGATGTTTTACTTACATCGATGATGGCATTGATGCACTCATGAAAATCATTGAAAATAATAACGGTTGCGCAGACCAAGAAATATTTAATATCGGAAATCCCAACAACGACTTTTCAATTGCAGAACTTGCTGAGAATATTCTTTCGCTCGCCAAACACTATCCAAAATACCTAGACAAAGCAGAACAAGTCAAAATCACACACACCTCTGCTGCTCAACACTATGGTGCCGGTTATCAAGACGTCAGCGCAAGAGTCCCTGCGGTCCACAATGCCCAACAAAAACTCGGTTGGACACCTAAAGTCGATATGCAATCTGCACTTCAACAAACTTTGGATTATTATTTACAATGAGAAAAAACAAAAGGGGGCGGGCATGCAAATTTGCATACATCTGATCCCTCTTTTAGCTTAGTATCAGAGAGAAGCGCCTATTACCAGAAAAATGAAAAAATAGATCGGAAATTTTTATTGCAATCTTATCATTATACTATAGAATTACTCTATACCATTTTTGAAGCTTTGGAGGTACACCACAATGCAAAAAACAAGATTCAATAAAGATAAAAAGTATGATGGTGTTATCGAGCAGTTACGTAAAT
Organism: Pseudomonadota bacterium; assembly: GCA_029777855.1. Taxonomy (GTDB): domain Bacteria; phylum Pseudomonadota; class Gammaproteobacteria; order JAIEPX01; family JAIEPX01; genus JAIEPX01. The sequence continues at coordinate 34,245 of JAKORL010000036.1, read as the reverse complement.
TGCTTGGTAATAAACTGTTCGAGCAAAATCCTAATATCCAATGGATTCCTAGCCAGGGAACACCGGAAGAAGGCATCCTACTCGCTATGGGTGGCGTGAGAATTCCTCCTGCCTCCATCGATTGGTTTCAAAAACGTCTAGATGGACACGTCAAATATAAATTTGTAGACTGCGAAGATGGTAACAAAACACTGTATATTCTCGATGTAGATCAAAGAGTCAATCTGAGCTATTTGCGAAGAGATGCTCTAACGATGCCACCAGATCATCGAGACTATATCGATCGACACTTCCTCAACGCACCTTCGGAAGATGTCGCACTACAACGTATTCTCAGCGAAGCAGCAAATAAATTCGTCGAACATATAGAAAAAGACATTGAGATGCAAGAAGGCATTTGCTTCACCCCTGAAATGAGAGCAGACTGTAAAAAACGAGTGACCGACCTGTTCAAACAACAATATTCTGCAGGAAAAATGAACCAAGTTAATCAACCTGAAGCGTTAATTCCTATAATTGAACCAATCAAAAGGGCGATCATAGAAAAATATAGAACCGAACATAATAAGACCATCAGACCTTAAAATGGAACCAGCACACGTCTAATCAAACATCACGCCCTAGCCATATGCAATCTGCATCACAAGAAACTTTAGAATATTATTTACAATAGAGAAAAAGAAACTGCTGACAGCTTGACTCTAGTCTTGCAATCCTGCATTAGCGGGTAACACATTAATCTCTAGAATTTTCCACATCCCATTTTCTTTGGTCAGATGGTATGTTACCGAAATTCTTGTACCATCCTTTGCTTCTAATGTGCCAGATATCGTTCCAATACCAGAAACAGCGTCGATGTTTCTTTCGTTAAATGTAGAGTCTTTATTGTTACCAATAGGAGAATATTGTTCAACAAAATGAGTAAAGTCTTCCAGAGAGGTATTATGTTGAAATTCTAGAGAGGTATAAGAATAAGCTTTTTGATAATCATGCTGATTTAAAGCGGCTAATTGTTCACGAGCTGCATCCGTAAGACCACTGGTTGCGTAGAGAGTGAGAGCAACGATCAGTACAATAAGAATGAATACTGAGAATATTGTGATACCAATAACAGTGATGATAGTTTTCCCTGACGGTGCGAGTTCACGACGTGCACTGAGATATTGTCCTTGTTTATCTTTAAAATTACCACATGCTATCATAATAATATCAATCAACGCCCAAATACCAATTCCACCAAAAGTTAATATCATTAATATACCAGTCCAAATCTTACCCACATAAAAACGATGTATACCAATTGGGCCAAAGAAACTGGCTAGCAACAATGCCGTGTTCACTGACTTATTGCTTTTGGTTTGTGGATCGGCGGGTTTAAATTGAAGGTATCGACCTTGTTTATCTTTAAAATGAGCTGAAGCAATTATCACCAAATCAATTAATACCCAAATTCCAACTCCACCAAAAGTCAATAACATTAGAATGCCAGTACCGATTTTTCCAGTATAAAATCGATGAATACCAAAATACCCCAGATAACAACATAAGAAAAATGCTGCCGCTGCCGATTTCGAGCTGATATCACTAGGGGACGTTATGACAGAAGCTGTGCCAACTTGGCCAGCCATCGCGTTTCCGCAAGCCTTACAAAAAAGGTCTCCTACTTGGCATTGTGCGCCACATTTTGAGCAATATAATAAATCTGCCATAACAATTCTCCATTGGCTGCTCACATCGAGCGTGAATAGACTCTATTTTAGTGTAGACCATTTTTTGAGGCTTGGTGTCGCATCTTTAGTTGTTAGGGGTTTTCGGAAAACGGTATTATATTAAGGTGAAATTTGGCATTAAATTCCATAAAAATTAACAATAAAAGTCTTGGTAATTTTCCGATCAGTGAGATTTTCGCTTAACAATTATAGTACCGTATAAAATGCTACAATATTACTAAATTATAAATATTACACAAGCTTAATTCACAATAATTCAATAGCGTTTTTCAAAAACCTCTAACAATTAAAGATGCGACACCAGGCTCCCAGTTTGGGCACTACCGCATATTTATCCTATAATAGAATTAATACAAATTTATTGAGCTTAAACTCAGGAGAATGGTGCTATTTCAGTACCAAGATTATCGTATGAACTCACATAGTTTACTATTACAGCTAGTTATTATTTTGGTGTCTGCTAGAACTTTAAGCGAGATAGCTAGTTATATTCGTATCCCTGCCGTTATTGGAGAAATGGCTGCTGGCATCATAATTGGACCTAGCATATTAGGGTGGATACAACTTAGTGACCCCATTCAATTTATGGCTCAGATGGGTATTATTCTATTACTATTTGAAGTAGGAATAGAAACAGATTTAGGCCAATTAACATCTGCAGGAAAAAATGCTCTAAGCGTTGCTTTAGTGGGAGTGATATTACCTTTTATACTAGGATTTTGGATAAGCTATTACTATTTCTCCTTCTCATTGATTGTTTCATCATTTATTGCCAGTACCTTAACTGCTACCAGTATCGGAATTACCTTACGTGTTTTTCGAGATTTAAAACGGGAAAACACCGCAGAAGCCCACGTTATAATCGGGGCAGCCGTATTAGATGATATTATTGGGATTATATTATTGGCATTCCTATTTGATTACGCAACAAGCGGAGAAGTAAGCTGGTGGAATTCAGGAAAATTAATGCTGTTTATTGTAATCTTTTTTATCACTGCTCCCATTGCAGCAAAATTTGTTTCCACTGTAATTAGAAAATGGGATCAAAAAAGCGAACTGCCGGGACTGTTACCTACAACAATCGTATCATTTATGTTATTATTTTCTTGGATTTCACATTCATTAGGAGCTCCAGAATTATTAGGCAGCTTCGCAGCCGGTTTAGCAGTCTCTCGACAGTTCTTTTTACCACTTGGCACATTCTTACATCGCACTCCTGAATTTAGCGAACGTATTGAAAAACAAATAAGACCAATCATTCATTTATTTACACCTATTTTTTTCGTTAGCGTCGGCCTATCATTGAATTTCCACAATTCATATTTCTTCTCGACCTATATCTGGAAATTGGCAGGCTTACTACTCCTCGTTGCAATTCTAGGAAAATTATTATCCGGAATCTTTATAAAGAAAATCAGTCTAATAGAAAAATTGATTATTGGAACATCTATGGTACCTAGAGGGGAAGTCGGATTAATTTTCGCCAACGTAGGTCTAACATCTGGAATTTTCAAAGACGATCTTTATGCCGCCATGATATTAGTCATTACGATCACCACTATTTTTACACCCATATCATTAAGCTGGCTATATCGGCTAAAGTCACACGCATAGCTGTCGCATTTTAAGATGCATCTAGATGCGACACCAAGCTCGTCTCAGTATCGGCAAGAGTATCATAGTGAACTGTTTCAGAAGCAGCCAATACCGATACAGTGGTAACAATTACCATGCCTACTATGTAAAGTGCTATCGGCCATGATGCATTGAACTCTTGCAATAATCCTGTCGCTATCAGAGGAGACAGCCCTCCTGCAATGACTGAAGCCATCTGATAACCAAGCGAAGCGCCGCTGTAACGCACACGGGTGCCAAAAAGCTCGGAAAAAAAACTTGCTTGCGGGCCATACATGGCTGAGTGCCCAATACCAAGCGCCATAGCCACACTAAATAGCAGCAGTATATGACTCGATGTCTCAATCAAGAAAAAGAAAGGAAATGCGAACAATCCTGTAAAAATTGATCCAAATAAATAAACAGGTCTACGACCCAGGCGGTCCGACAGTGCGCCGAATAGAGGTATCGTAAAGAGCGCAATGACTGCCCCCAGCGCAACTGCACCAAGAACATCAGATCTGGAAAAACCTATCGCTGGCTGAGTCGCGTAGGTCAAGACAAAGACACTGAAAAGATAGAAAACTGCGTTTTCAGCGAATTTTGCCCCCATGGCAAGAAGCACATTCTTGGGATGGTAGCGCAGCACTTCCATGATCGGCCTCTTCGATGTGGTCTGGGTTTTCTGTACCGCGGCGAAAATAGGTGGCTCAACTACAGTCAATCTAATAATTAGCCCAGCAGCGACCAGAAAAATGCTCAGCAAAAACGCCAAGCGCCAGCCCCAACTAAACAGCACTGCCTCAGGAAGCTTTGAGATTTGTCCAAAAATAATAGTTGAGAGAAGCAATCCCGCGGGCACCCCAACCAAAGGCAAACTACCATAAAACCCACGACGTCCCTTCGGAGAATGTTCGACTGCCATTAAAACAGCACCTCCCCATTCTCCTCCGATGCCAAACCCTTGTGCCATTCGCACTAACACCAGCAGAATCGGCGCCCAAATACCGATCTGATGGTAAGTCGGAAGCAACCCAACGAGGAAAGTGGCAATCCCCATCAGCAGGAGTGTGAAAATCAGCATCGACTTTCGCCCAATGCGATCACCAAAATGACCGCAGACTATTCCGCCTATCGGACGTGCAACAAATCCAACAGCATAAGTGCCGAAAGAAGCAAGAGTGCCAGTCAAAGGATCATAGTTAGGAAAAAAAAGATGTGGGAAAATCAGCGCACTGGCTGTCCCATATATAAAAAAATCATACCACTCGATAGTCGTTCCGATAAAACTAGCGATGGCCACTTTTCGAACCACAGAGTTTGCAGGTGCCGAATATTTCAAAATTGTCGCCCTTCCTTGAGTCTTAAAATCACGCCTTCCGATGTGAGTATATAGAAAGCAACTATCTAGGGGAAGGTCTGGGCATGGTGGGCATGGGGTGGGCATGGTGTCGCATCTTTAGTTGTTAGTAGTTTTCGAAAAACGGTATTATATTAAGGTGAAATAAGGCATTAATTCCCATGTAAATTGAGAAGAACACAGTTAATAATTATCTGATCATTAAGAATTTTGCTTAAAGATTAATTAACGATAAATAGTACCTGATAAAATGCAACAAGATCACTAAATCTTAAACATTACACAAACTTTATTCACAATAATTCAATAGCGTTTTACAAAAACTACTAACAACTAAAGATGCGACACCGTGTTTACTCCAGGTATACCTTGCATTGATGGATAACCAATTACAGGAGTATCATGCTTAGGGTTTGCGTAGATTATTTTGCTGTGACTAAGTTTTGACTCAGCCAACATTCTCGCTGTTCGTATAGCCAGTGGTAATGGATCAATAAGTACAATGTTTTTGTGCCCATTTTCTTCAAGATGCTTTTTAACATTAGGAGTTTTACCTATAAAATAACTGCCACCTAAAACAACTGTATCAGCATCTTTCAATATTAATTTTTCTATTGCAGTAGCAATTTCAGTGTACAAATTTGTATCAGAATTTACATCTGTTAAAAATGGTTGCATATCTAATTTTTGAAAACCAACATATTGATTTTGCAGGTTATATGCATTTAAAAGTCTCTCTATAGCGTATCCATGATATGCGCCTGCTGTTATGATTCCAAATTTCCTACCTAACATGGATGCAATCCGCAAAGAGGCATCTGACATGCCCACAACAGGAATGCTCACCGCTTCCCTACATTCTATAAGCCCAGTATCGCCCATAGACTCAATGACTATTGCGTCCATTCCTTCCCTTTCAGCGATCACAGCTTGTTGAGCCATACCCGCTCGTCCTAAAGTTTCTTCGATGCTTGTTTGGCAATGCAAAGGGCCGATTTCGTTAAACCCTAAGTGCAATTTTACCCCTGCATCTTGGTATGGCAGTAGATCATCAAGGGTTCGTAGTTGAATTTCTGGGTGTTTTGGCCCAGGGAAAAGTATTTTAATGTTCATCATAATATAGCTCTCTTTAAATAATTGATTGAATACTCAAGCATCCTCAGTATATAATTAGTTGAGTGATTAGTCAACTATTTATTTTAGGAGTTAATATGAGACCAAACAGGCCACAACGACCTAGCGCAGATGCTACGCGTAAAAAGATACTCGACTCAGCAACTTCGCTGTTTATGGAACATGGATACCATGGGACTTCGATGGCAAATCTTGCCGCCAAAGCAGGCGTTAATCAAACCCTAATATTTCATCATTTTGGTGACAAAAAGAGCTTATGGCGTCAAGTGAAGGAAAATGCAGTTGCGAAGGTGAATGCAAATCCTATCAGTCAGCATCCCGAAACAATAGAACAGTTTTTATCTGAGGTTATCGAACAAAGCATTCTCGTTCATAAACAGTGTCCACAATTGGTAAAATTAATTGCCTGGCAACGATTAGAATCAGGACGAAATAAACATGAATTGGCAGGCATATCAAGTAAAATTTACGGACCCAACACCTGGTTAGAAGCAATTAAATATTTACAAAAACAACATTTACTAAATTCAAAACTAAAACCAGAATTATTGATATTATGGCTTGTAGGGAGTATTGATGTGATGACGCAAGATGATCTGGGTCTCTTCAAAAAAAATCCGAAGAACAAAAAATACTATATTAAAATGTTAGTAGCGTGTTTAGTTAATGGAATGTCAGCAAATTTAATATAGCGGGTATTGGTGCCACATAAACATGCGACACCAGGTACCCTTAAGGGTATCTTAAGAATTAGCATGTATACTCTCATCTTTAATACATAAGCAGCGAGAGGTATTTATGCAGGAATCAAATGATGAAATATATATTAACGATGGTGAAATAGGACTCAGCAAAATGAGTATCAGTGCAGATTCAAATATTACGGGATATGATTTTAATGATATACCTGACGAAGAATCAACAAGCTCAGCTAGCCCGACGAATCTTCCGGCACTCCCCGAAAGCCCCCTAGTCACCAAAAAGTCCGATAAAGATAGATTAAAAAACAGTTTGGAATTCTTCAATACTAAAAAGCGTGTTGACAGAAGAGATTTTCTTGAGGCTGAAGTAAAACCAGATACGGTAGCCGAAAATATCGAAACTGAGCAGCAAACGACCAAAGATAAAGGACGTAAAAAACTGAGGCAGGCTCTTTCAGGTTCTCAAGAATCATTTTCATCAGTATCAACACTAGACGATTTAAGTGGTCTTAGTTTTTAAGAAATAGCACGGTATATTTTTAAAGGTGCAGTTCTGCTATGACTGCACCAAACATAATAGTGAAAACTGCATTGAATCAACAATCAAAGTTGCGACGTCTTATTAATATCGCCTAGTCAACGAATTCAATCTATGGCAAAATCGCTAACATGAGTAAAGCCTTCACTAAAGATACTGATGACGAGCCAGAAGAACCTGAAATTCCACCTAGCACTGGGAAAAACTATGTTACGCCCGTCGGCTTAGCCGAATTACAAGATGAATTACAACGTCTGCGTTATGGAGAACGACCAAAGGTTGTTGAGATTGTCAGCTGGGCTGCCGGCAATGGTGATCGCTCTGAAAATGGCGATTATATTTATGGAAAAAAACGATTGCGTGAAATTGATAGACGTTTGCGCTATTTGATGAAAAGAATAGATAGCGCGATTGTCGTTGATCCAGCATTACAAAAAAATCTCACTCAAGTTTTTTTCGGCGCCACAGTCACTTATGCAGAAGAAAATGGAACTGAAATAACAGTGAAATTAGTCGGCATGGATGAAGCGGATGTAACAAAAGGCAAAATTAGCTTCGATTCGCCAGTTGCTAAAGCGCTGTTAAAAGCAGAAGTGGGTGACATTGTTAAGCTGCGAACACCGGGCGGTGAATCCTATCTGAAAATATTGTCAATTAAGTACTAATAAACACGTGCTTAAACGACTGGTGTCGCATCTTTAGTACTAACAACTAAAGATGCGACACCAAATTCAAACTACCAGCCAGTCACTTCGGCTAAACGTTTACCCATTTCAGCAGGAGATTTGACGGTGGCGACGCCAGCGGCTTCGAGGGCGGCGAATTTTTCAGCGGCGGTACCTTTGCCTCCAGCGATAATAGCGCCGGCATGGCCCATACGCTTGCCCGCAGGAGCAGTCACACCCGCAATGTACGAAACAACAGGCTTAGTCACGTAGGATTTGATAAATGCTGCCGCTTCTTCTTCAGCAGAACCACCAATTTCACCGACCATAATAATCGCTTCGGTTTGTGGATCCGATTCAAATTCGGCGAGCACATCAATAAAATTTGTACCGGGAATTGGGTCACCACCAATTCCAACGCAAGTACTTTGACCGAAGCCCAAATCAGTTGTTTGTTTTACTGCTTCATAGGTCAAAGTTCCTGAACGAGAAACAATTCCTACTTTACCAGGTAAATGAATACTACCCGGCATAATTCCAATTTTGCATTCACCTGGCGTGATGACACCAGGACAATTGGGTCCAATTAATCGCACATCGTATTGAGCGATGCAGGCTTTGACGAGCAACATATCTAAAACAGGAATGCCTTCGGTAATACATACGATAAATTTAATGCCAGCTTCTACGGCTTCAATAATAGAATCTTTACAAAAAGGTGCAGGAACATAAATCACGCTTGCATCAGCGCCTGTTTTTTCTACTGCATCACGCACGGTATCAAACACCGGTAAATTCAAGTGCTCTGTACCACCCTTTCCTGGCGTAACGCCACCCACCATTTTGGTACCATAAGCAATCGCTTGCTCAGAATGAAATGTACCTTGCTTTCCAGTAAAACCTTGGCAAATCACTTTGGTGTTTTTATTGATAAAAATACTCATGCATTTTTCCCCTTAACTAGTGCAACAATTTCTTGAGCGGCATGTGTAAAACTTTTCGCCGGTGTAATATTTAATCCACTTTCGGCTAATTTTTTAGCACCTAAATCCGCATTATTGCCTTCTAAACGAACAACGACCGGCACACTAATACCGACTTCTGCCACAGCACCGATAATTCCTTCTGCAATTAAATCGCATCGAACAATGCCACCAAAAATATTGACTAATACACCTTTCACTTTGGTGTCAGATAAAATTATTTTAAATGCTTCAGTGACACGTTCTTTGGTAGCTCCACCGCCAACGTCTAAGAAATTCGCTGGATTTCCGCCAGATAATTTAATTAAATCCATTGTGGCCATGGCTAGCCCTGCACCATTAACCATGCATCCAATATCACCATCTAATGCAATATAATTTAGTTCCCATTGAGCTGCACGATTTTCGCGCTCATCTTCTTGTGATGGATCGCGCATTTGTCGTATTTCTTCTTGTCGATACAACGCATTACCATCAACGTTAATTTTACCATCTAGACAAACTAATTTACCTTGTTTTGTCACGATCAAAGGATTAATTTCCAACAACGACAAATCATGATCAATTAATAATCGATATAATCCTGATAAAATCACACCCAACTGCTTCATTAAATCAGGATTTAGTCCTAATTTAAAACCCGCTTCACGCCCTTGATAAGGCATAATGCCCAATAAAGGATCTACAGTAATCGTAAAAATTTTCTCAGGTGTTTCATGAGCGACTTTTTCGATTTCTACACCACCTTCGGTAGACAACATAAAAACAACACGTTGACGTGCGCGATCAATCACCGCACCTAAATACAGTTCGCGATCAATTTCACTTAATTCTTCAATTAACACTTGATTTACTGGCTGACCATGCGCATCCGTTTGATACGTCACTAAACGTGTACCAATTAATGCCTTAACAGCATCAATTAATTCTTGTTTTCCTTTAACTAATCGAACGCCACCTGCTTTTCCTCGGCCACCGGCATGTACTTGCGCTTTTACAACCCAGCGATCACCACCGAGTGTTTCTGCAGCGCTCACCGCTTCTTCAACATTCCATACAGCATGACCTTGCGGCACAGGTAATCCATATTTTGCAAATAGTAATTTTGCTTGGTACTCATGTAGATTCATTGAGGCCTCTTAAATATCTAACAATAATAATGATGGTTCTTCGAGCAATTCTTTAATCGCCACAACAAAACCTACCGATTCACGTCCATCGATAATACGATGATCATAAGATAAAGCAACATACATCATGGGTCGAATGACAATATTGCCATCTTCCACCATTGCGCGTTGCGTAATTTTATGCATTCCTAAAATAGCACTTTGAGGTGGATTTAAAATCGGTGTTGATAACATCGACCCAAAAACGCCACCATTAGTAATGGTAAATGTACCACCCGTCATTTCTTCTAATTCTAACTTTCCATCGCGCGCACGCACGGCATAATCATTAATGCCTTTTTCCACACCTGCCATGCTCAATTGATCGGCGTCACGTAATACTGGAACAACAAGTCCACGTGGAGTAGAAACAGCAATACCTATATCAAAATAGCCATGATAAATAACATCAGTACCATCAATTGATGCATTTACAGCTGGAAAACGCTTTAATGCTTCAACCACAGCTTTTACAAAAAACGACATAAATCCTAATTTAACACCGTGTGTTTTTTCAAATTGGTCTTTATAATGCGTACGCAAATCAATGACTTTTTGCAAATTAATCTCATTGAATGTTGTCAGCATTGCGGCATTATGTTGAGCCGCCACCAAACGTTCAGCAATTTTTGCACGTAAACGAGACATAGGTACACGTTTTTCAGTGCGCTCCCCTGCCACAACAGATTCAGCAGAAGATGTTGATGTTGGAGCCTGTAAAAACTTTTCAATATCTTCTTTTACAATCCGACCACCTTTTCCTGTGCCTTGTATTTTTGTAACATCAATATTTTTCTCGGTGATCATTCGACGGAGTGAAGGACTTAATTCTGAAGTAATAGCTTCTGACGCAGATGATGTTTTTACTGAGGCTGCAACAACTTTCGGTTCTTCAACTGCAACAGGTTTCGAAGCAGCAGCTTTCCCTTCGCCCGCAGAAATTCGCCCGAGAATTTCTTCTGCTTTGACCACATCACCTTCATTTTTAATAATTTCAGCCAGTACACCATCCGCAACCGCAGGCACTTCTAGCATCACTTTATCTGTTTCAAGATCCACCAATTTTTCATCACGTGAAACAGCATCACCAGGTTTTTTATACCATTTTGCCACAACCGCATCGGCTACTGATTCTGGTAGCACGGGAACTTTAATATCTTGACTCATGAATTTTCCTTACTTTACGTTAAGATAATGCATCATTGACCAATTCAATTTGCTGCTGTTTGTGCATAGCAGGATAACCTGCCGCCGGAGAAGCAGAAGCCGATCTTCCAGCATATCGGAGTGTTTGATTCTTCGTTAAACAATTTATTAAACGGTGTCGAGTGATAAACCAAGCACCTTGATTTTCGGGTTCTTCTTGACACCAGACAAAATCGGTCGTCTTCTCATACTCTTTAATAACTGCTTTAAATTCATCATAAGGAAAAGGATATAACTGCTCAACACGAATAATCGCAATATCCGTTAAGCCACGAGCACGCCGCTCTTCCAATAAATCGTAATAGACTTTTCCAGAACATATGATCACTTTTCGAACTTTACTTGCAGAGATTTCGTCAATTTCAGGGATGACTAAATTAAATTGACCTTCTGTTAATTCACTCAAAGATGACACTGCTAATTTATGACGCAATAAACTCTTTGGTGTCATCACAATTAATGGTTTACGATAAGGGCGAATCACCTGACGACGCAACATATGAAAGACTTGCGCAGGCGTTGATGGAACACAAACTTGCATATTTTCTTGTGCACATAATTGCAGATAACGTTCCAATCGTGCAGAAGAATGCTCGGGCCCCATTCCTTCATAACCATGAGGCAATAATAAAACCAAGCCGCAAATACGTTTCCATTTTTGCCATGATGAACTTAAAAATTGATCGATAACGACTTGGGCGCCATTTGCAAAATCACCAAATTGAGCTTCCCAAATGACAAGCCCTTTAGGAGCAGCCATTGCATAGCCAAATTCAAATCCCATCACGCCGAATTCAGATAATAATGAATCATAAATTTGAAAATCCGCTTTTTCAGAATTTAATTGATGAAGCGGGACAATCACTTCGCCCGTTTCTTGATCATGCAACGCGGCATGTCGGTGAGCAAATGTTCCACGTCGACAATCCTGACCTGACATTCTAACGCTATGTCCTTCGTGTACCAACGTAGCATACGCTAATACTTCTGCGAATCCCCAATCACACGCCATCTCACCTTCAGCCATTTTCAATCGAGAATTAACCATTAATCCTACTTGACGCTGAACAGTAAATTTCTCAGGCAATGTATACAGTAATTTTCCGAGTTTTTTAATGGTCGATTCAGAAGCTGTGGTATCCACTGTTTCTTGCCATTCTTCACCTAAATACGGAACAAAGGCTTTAGCTAATTTGTGTCCCGCACCCGTAGTCGTGCGTGCAACGGTTTCGCCTTTATCTAATGCCGCACGATAATCATCAACCATTTTTTCAACATCGGCTTTATTCACAACACCCGCGGTTATTAATTTCTCCGCATATAGTTCACGTGGTGTAAGATGTGCTTTAATTTTCTTGTACATTAATGGTTGAGTTGCACTCGGCTCATCGGCTTCGTTATGACCATGTCGTCGATATCCAACAATATCAACAAAAATATCTTTTTTAAATTGTTGACGATAATCGACTGCCAATTTTGCAAGAAAAACAACGGCTTCAGGATCATCAGAATTCACATGAAATGCAGGGGCATTAATCATTTTCGCAATATCGGTACAATATTTACTTGAACGTGCATCATCATGGAAGCTCGTCGTAAATCCAACTTGATTATTAATCACAATATGAATAGAACCACGCGTACAATAAGCACGCGTTTGTGACATATTCAAGGTTTCCATCACAAGGCCCTGCCCCGAAATAGCCGCATCACCATGCACTAAAACTGCCATCGCTTTTGAACCTACACCATCACGATGTCGATCATGTCGCGCGCGAACAGACCCTAAAACCACCGAAGAAATCACTTCTAAATGAGAGGGATTAAAGGATAATGATAAATGAACTGCACGCCCAGAAGTGGTTTCAATATCAGAAGAATATCCTAAATGATATTTCACATCGCCTGAGGTTAAACCAAATTCTTTAGTCCCTTCAAATTCTTGAAATAATTCTTTAGGCGGTTGCCCCATCACATTAACGAGCATATTAAGTCGACCACGATGCGCCATACCAAACACTACTTCTTCGATTTGATGCTCACCCGATTCTTCAACAACAGCCTGAATAAATGGAATAAAACTATCTCCACCTTCGAGTGAAAAACGTTTATGTCCCGGATATTTAGATCCCAAATATTTTTCTAAACCATCAGCTTCAGTTAATTGTTTGAGTATTTTTATTTTTGCCTCGTTCGATAACTGATAATGACTACCATAAGATTCAAATCGTGATTTCACCCAAGCTAATTCTTCGGGCGCAGTAATATACATAAACTCAGCACCAATAGAACCACAATAGATCGCTTTTAAACGAGCAATAATATCTCGAAGCGTGGATCGTGGAGTTCCCATTAATTCAGGCGCTGAAAATGTTTTAGTTAAATCCGCATCGGATAATCCATGAGAAGCTAATTGTAAATCTTTAGGTTCAGGACGAGGCTCATCTAAGGCATCAAAACGGGCTGACAAATGGCCGTGCACCTGATAGGCATTGATTAATTGATCAACACAACGTTGTTTACGTTCTTCGCTCACATCCGCTGCTATCACCACTGATTTTTTAGGTTTGCGCACAAATTCCGAAAAATATTGTCTAATATCCTCGTGCGAAATATCTGGACCATCAGCTCCCTTCACTTTTGGTAATTGCGAAAAATACTCGCGCCATTCTTGACTAACTGATTGTGGATTTTTAAGAAATGCTTCGTATAATCCTTCAACGTATGCAGCACTGCCACCGGATAAATAGGATGTATTATAAAATTCTTGCATTGATGTTTTCTGCATTATAACAACCTTAATTAATTAAACTGCCTCATCTAAAATTTCTTTCCGTATTTCACCTATTGCTTTGGCCGGATTTAATCCTTTAGGGCACACAGTTGTGCAATTCATAATTGTGCGACAACGATATAAACTGAAGGCATCTTGGAGTGCAGCCAAGCGACTTTCTGTTTGATTATCACGTGTATCAATAATAAAACGATAAGCCCACAACAAAGCAGCAGGCCCCATAAATTTATCAGGATTCCACCACCAAGAAGGGCACGCAGTCGAACAACACGCGCATAAAATACATTCATATAAACCATCGAGTTTTTCACGATCTTCAACAGATTGCAAACGTTCGGTACTCGGAGCCTGCTCATCATTTTGTAAATAAGGTTTTGCACGTTCATATTGTTTATAAAACGGCGTCATGTCGACAATTAAATCACGAATGACAGGCAATCCTGGCAAAGGCCTGAGCACCACTTTTTCGGGCAATTGATGCAAGGGGGTAATACAGGCTAATCCATTTTTTCCATTAATATTCATGCCATCGGATCCACACACACCCTCACGACAAGATCGTCTAATACCTAGACTAGGATCTTGTTTTTTCAATGCTTCGATGGCATCTAATAACATTGCACCACGAACTGTTGTGAGATCAAGCTCATATTCTTGCATTCTCGGTTTTGAGTCTGTTTCGGGATTAAATCGGTAAATTGAAAAAATCATGTTATTCACTCTCACTTAAAGGTATGGGGTCAACTTCACTCGGAGCCCAATTTACAGGTCGATAAGCCAATCTTCCATCATCAAAATAAACAGAATGTTTTAACCAATTTTTATCATCACGTTTTGGAAAATCTATACGGGAATGTGCACCTCGACTTTCTTGCCGGTGAGCAGCTAAAACAGCAGAGGCTTTCGCAACCTGCATTAAATTATCTAATTCTAATGCTTCAATTCGAGCCGTATTAAAAACATTACTTTTATCTTTTAAATGAGCTTGAGCAATTCTTTTTTGAATTGTATCTAAGCGTCCCAAACCATTTTCCATTGACGCGCCATCACGGAACACACCAAAATCTTCTTGCATGACACGTTGTAAATCCAATCGTAATGTTGATACATCTTCACCTGTTGTTGAAGTTTCCCAACGTTGGATTCGAGATAAAGCTTTATCTATATCTGATTGATCAACTTCAGGGGCATTGTCGTTTGCTCGGAGAGATTTTTCTAAAAACAAACCTACAGCGCGACCAAATACCACAATATCCAATAATGAATTTGCACCTAATCGATTTGCACCGTGAACAGAAACACAGGCACACTCCCCTGCTGCAAATAATCCTTCAATAATTTGATCTTCACCTTTGGCATTTACAGTCAGCGCTTGACCATGAACATTTGTTGGAATGCCTCCCATCATATAATGACAAGTCGGAACGACAGGAATCGGTTCTTTTGTTGCATCTACACCTGCAAATGTTTTAGCCAATTCTGTAATGCCGGGTAAGCGCGTTTTTAAAACTTCTGGCCCCAAATGATCTAATTTCAACAACACGTGATCAGCATTAGGACCACATCCTCGACCTTCACGTATTTCAATCATGGATGCACGCGCAACCACATCACGACACGCTAAATCTTTTAAATGCGGTTCGTAGCGTTCCATATAGCGCTCACCATTCTTGTTGACGAGATATCCGCCCTCCCCACGAGAACCTTCTGTAATTAATACCCCACAGCCGGCGATACCAGTAGGATGAAATTGCCACATTTCCATATCTTGCACAGGAAATCCTGCGCGTAATACCATACCTAAACCATCACCGGTATTTGTGTACGCATTGGTTGTGCTATAAAAAATTTGCCCAGCTCCACCCGTTGCTAAAACAGTTGCACGTGAATGTAAAAAAACCATCTCTCCTGTTTCTATGCAAAGAGCAATTACCCCTGCTATACCACCTGTTTTTGATTTCACTAAATCAATGGCTAACCATTCAGAATAAAATGTCGTTTTATGGGCTACATTTTGTTGATATAAGGTATGTAACATCGCATGACCCGTTCGATCTGCAGCACAGCAGGTTCGATGCGCTTGTTCACCACCGAAATTTAATGTCTGCCCCCCAAACGCACGTTGATAAATTTTGCCTTCATCGTTTCGTGAAAAGGGTAAACCCATGTGTTCCAATTCGTAAATAGCTGCAGGTGCATGTTTACACATATATTCTATAGCATCTTGATCGCCTAAAAATCCTGAACCTTTAATGGTGTCGAACATGTGCCAACGCCAATCATCTTGACCATCAGTATTTCCTAATGCTGCATTAATTCCACCTTGAGCAGATACAGTATGTGAACGCGTTGGAAAAACTTTAGAAATACAGGCAACTTTTAATCCTGATTGAGCTAATTGAAGTGATGCGCGTAAACCAGCACCGCCACCGCCAACGATAACCGCATCAAAATATTGTTCAGAAATAGGCATTTTCGTAATTTCTCCCAATTATCACTCAGTGTCTAAGACCACAGTATCAAAACGCTCCACACCACAATTCCTATCAGTCCAAGTATAGTAGAGACTTGCAATAGTAAACGTAACCAAGTGACCTTAATATAATCGGTGTAGACCGTCCACATGCCTACCCAGGCATGAAAAACCAAACTCAGTACCACTAAAACACTCAGCACGCGTATTGACGCATTGTGGTACAGATCATGCCAAAATTGATAGCTTAAATGCTCTACAGATACCACATAGGCTAATAGCACAATGCTATAAACAGCCATGACTACAGCGGTCACACGTTGAATTATCCAATCACGTACGCCATTACGACTCAGGCTGGTCACATTATCTACCATAACCATATCCCTCCTAGAACAACTAACAATCCACTGAGTAAAAACACCAACGCGGCGCTCATACGAGCAGCCTTCAATGATTCGCCGTATCCCATATCCATCACAATATGCCGAATTCCAGCGGATAGATGAAGAACGACAACGAACCAAATGGCCAATGCGATTAATTTGCCACGAGGATCTAATAAATAGCTGGCCACCGTATTAAAACCTGCCTCATCAGACAAGGTCACACGTAAAGACCATAAAATCAAGGGTAAAGACAAAAAGAGTAGAATGCCGGTTATACGATGAAGTATAGATAACACGGCCGTTATAGGCTGTTTGATGGTCAGTAAATTCAAATTCACGGGTCGAGCGTGCTTTACCATAATCATTCCCTGTTTAGATTTCATGACAGTTTCCTTTGGATGATATCATAGGAGTTTGAAAAAAACAGCGTTCCAATGAATTCTAATGGGGTCAAGCTATCTACTACAGCACCCCATGCTCACCAGCTGAGGTCTGATGTTAAACTCTGGAGCGAATATACCCATCGTACCTTAAGATACAAGCTTTGGGTTTAGGGCCTTGATCGATTCCATGATGGGATCAAGTCTTGAAACATGAATTAATCAGTTACTCTATTTGGTAATGTACTGTCAGATGATCTGTAATATCTTAATTCACGTTTCAAGACTTGACCCCATCATGATTTCCCCCTTATCTTCTGTCACGATCATGCTATACTGTCATGAGCTTAATTGATGAGGAGCCGCAATGGATAGTTGTAAGTTAACATTTAATAATCAAACGATTGATTTACCCGTACGTCATGGAACGTTGGGTCCCGATGTGATTGATATACACCCACTCGCAAAAAACAATATTTTCACCTTCGATCCTGGCTACATGTCTACAGCATCGTGCGAATCGAAAATTACTTTCATCGATGGTGATGCAGGCGTTCTTTTATATCGAGGTTATCCTATCGATCAACTCTCAGAACAATGCGACTTTATGGAAGTTTGCCATTTATTATTATTCGGAGAATTACCCACTCAAACTCAACACCAAGATTTTGTGCAAAGAATTAATGCGCACACGATGGTGCACACACAAATTAACGGCTTCTTGAATGGATTTAGACGAGACGCACACCCCATGGCCGTGATGGTCGGAGTGATTGGTGCACTTTCTGCGTTTTACCATGATTCGCTGGACATCGATAACCCAGAACACCGAATGAGATCAGCCTTTCGCGTTATTGCAAAAGTGCCTACGATTGCTGCTATGTGCTACAAATATTCCATTGGTCATCCGTTTGTGTATCCACAAAATGACATGTCCTATGCAGAGAATTTCTTGAACATGATGTTCAGCGTACCCTCACAAAAATCCACACCGAATCCGGTTCTAGTGCGCGCGATTGATCGTATTCTAACGTTACATGCGGATCATGAACAAAATGCTTCAACCTCCACCGTGCGTCTTGCTGGGTCAACCGGAGCGAACCCATTTGCGTGTATTTCAGCAGGAATTGCTGCACTTTGGGGCCGTGCTCACGGCGGCGCCAATGAAGCGTGCTTGAATATGCTGCATCAAATTGGCGATGAAGCTCATATTGGTGAATTCATTAAACGCTCTAAAGACAAAAATGATCCATTCCGCCTGATGGGATTTGGTCACCGTGTCTACAAAAACTACGATCCTCGAGCAAAAGTCATGCAAAAAACATGCCACGAAGTGCTAGAAGCCACCGGACGTCGTGACGACCCACTCTTTAAACTCGCTATGAAACTCGAAAAAATTGCACTCGAAGACGATTATTTTGTCGAAAAGAAACTCTACCCTAACGTCGATTACTACTCCGGAATTACACTCAGCGCCATCGGCATTCCGAGCACGATGTTCACTGTGATGTTTGCCATCGCTCGCACTGTGGGCTGGATCTCCCACTGGCATGAAATGATCAGTGACCCCGATAGACGCCTGGGCCGACCACGACAGCTCTATACCGGCCCCAAAGAAAGAGACGTAAAGCCTATTGAAAATAGATAGATAATAAAAAAGCAGCTTTAGCCGAAGGCTAGAGCTGCTTAGGTGAGGTAGGTAGGCCTCAGAAACTTACTTGCCACTAGAGGCAAACTTGATATTTTGCCAATATCAATATCGAACGAATAAAATAATTTTCTACACCCAGTTTTGTCTAGAATCTACAGGTTTTAGCCATTCTAGCCAAGATACTGAATGATCGTAAACTACTCTGCTTTTTTCTGCTTTGCAGCATACTTCTGCTTGAAGCGATCCACACGACCTGCTGTATCGATAAGCTTTTGCTTTCCTGTATAAAAAGGATGGCATTCTGAGCATATTTCAATATGCAAATCCCCTTCACGGGTTGAATGCGTGGTGAAATTAACACCACAACTACAATTTACTTTAATTTCATTGTACTTCGGATGGATATCTGTTTGCATGACCTGTCTCTTTAGTCGTCAAAAAGGGCAATCTTATCAAATCTTCAGGGAATTGCAAGCCATTGAGGAAGGTGTCAGATCTAAGATTTATGCATTCTAGATTTCTAATTACATTCTACTGCTGCCTGTGTTGAATGCATAAATCTTAGATCTGACACCTTCCTCTGACACCTCTAATGAACAAGAGTGTGACTTCTTGTGTCCTTGCTATTATCAACTGTTTCTTCAGTATGACAACTTGCCTGATTTTGAAATTTCGCTTTTGATAAATATTCATCATATGAGTTAATCTCACCCTTATGTATGCGAGAGACTATACGCGCAACATATTCTTTATCCGGCATCTCAGACGCAAAAAACTTAACGCAAACTTGATGATCAACTTGATTATTATCTTTTAACGCTCTTTCCAACACAGCACGAAAGATCTTGTAGATTACTTTCTTGGTTGGCGATGGATAATTTTTGATACCCCAATAACAACAGGTTCCGATAGCTTCAAACACCTTTAATACATTATTCTCATCCTCACACACTAATTTATAATGTTTAGCAAATTTTAACATGCGATGAGTTGCGAACTGCGCATCTTCGTAAATGGCAGCTTCTAAAAATACTTGAGTAGTATGAACTCGTTCAACGTAGTAATTATAAGGGTCTCTTTCAAGAGGAGGATTATAATAAAGCTTAGAAAAGGGTTCAAAAAACGATTTAATCATAGCATTACTTTTTGCTTCAGCATAATCTCGTGCGAATAAAATATTGTTATAGCCAGAGTGATCCAAAGCGCAGCGCCAAGGCGAAAAATACACACCAGCCCCCGAACACTCCCATTTAGGATCATTATTAGCCCATTTTTTTTCACTTTCTATTAATCGAGGAATCCAATCAACCAATTCATATTTAACTGCATAAAACAACGCGGATTCAAAATTAGCTAATTGCACAGGAAGTCCACCTCGAGATAGTAATTTCAAGGCCAAATCAATACGTTTATTTCTAAATGCTATTACTGCAGCATAACCATATTGGGCATCATCTTTTACATCTGAATCATAATCACAGAACAATTCAATTAATTCCCATTTCTCGTCACTTGCTAACTGACATAAAACAGGCACAGAACCAGTGTAAACCGCAGTATCAGCACCCTTTTTCAATAGTAAATCAACGAGTGCTAACTCGTGTTGTTTTGCAGCCTCGTGTAGCAATACGCCAAGATACTGGCGATAAGCCAAAACACTATGGCTATCAATTAATTCAAATATTTTATCCCAATCACCAAGCTGAGCCAATTTACGCACAATGTCTTCAAGGCCAAAATAAATCCATTGTTCTAAATTTCCATTTTCAACTAGATGATCCAATAAAGATTTATTTCCGTACTTCAAGTTCATTTTATGAGCATGAGTGAGCTTTAACAGCTGATCAGACAGTTCGAATGCACAAGCGCATATACATTCAGAAATAAATAATGGATTGCGAGTAATAGATCTTATTATCACCGGCGACTGTAGAACGGCTTGTGCCTCTACTCTATCTTTTAAAAGTAGTTGTATTAATTCAGCCGAGCAACCGATATTTATCATCAAAGCAGCAAGCGGTAAAAAGTCTAATGGAAAACACACCTCTTGATGTAACAACATTTCTGAACTAACGCTTGGCAACATTACTAGCATAGCACTGACAGATTGATAAAAATATTCAAACCGAAGAACATTCGCTTTTTTGTGTGTTAAAGAACTCATTTGATTAATAAGCTGATAAAATTTCTCGGTTGGCAAGGGATACGATTGTCCATTATATACCCATAGAGGTTTTATCCCCCGATCCAATAAGATTCTTGCAATTTCGCCCTTTTGTGCAGAAAGAGCAATCATCAAAACTCTGCTATACGCCTCACCTGCATTCTCAACTAATTTTTCATTAATCAATTCTTCCACAATTTCCCACTTCCAGGATTCAGCCGCAAGTAACAGCGGAAATTCAGAATACCCTGCCATAGTCCAATCAGCGCCATTAAGTACCAAATAATGAGCAAATAGATAGTGCCCCTTATCAAGAGCAATAACCAGAATTTTTCTTAATAATGCCGGATTAAAATGCGGTAAAAACCTTTCAACAAATTGACGAAAAGCAATCCAATCCGTATCAACCCAAGCTCTATGCCATTCGAGCAATCCATCCACTATTTGAGCAAATAGCGCCTCATCAATTCCTTGTGTTACTTCAACTGCACTTAACCAGTGCACCAGCCTTTCCCAAAGTTTCTTTTCTGATAGATAAAACAACATCTTTTCACAGCCAACAAATTCAAATTGACTGTACTTTCCATTCTCGATAATATGGTCCACTAGCAAGTTATTGCCATATTTTAAAGAAAATTTATCTATTTCGCCTAAGGCAATGAGTTTATCAGCGATAGTATACTCTTCATCAAGAATCATATTTGAAATATACTCAGCATTTCCCCGAACAGCGTACTTATTACCAACATTTAGTCTCAATAAATAATCAATAAACCTATAATGCTTTTTTTCGAAACAATTTTTAAACCAAGACTCTATTTCAGTCCAATAAACTTTGCATTTTTTCATAAAAGGAAAAAAAGTTTCTTCCCTATTGTGTTGAAAAATTAACTCTATAACTTGTGTAAAATTTTGCACACTGATACTTATGTTATTTGGAGGTTTTGCACCCGCTTTTAATAATAGTGTAGCAATATCTATTCTTGTTTGAACAAGCGCCAAAATGAGAGCTTCCCCATATTTTGCATTATCTTCAAGATCGGTATCCCTTTGAGCCATCTCTCTTACAATTTCCCACTGACATTTTTGAATCGCAAGCAGCATCGGAAATCTGCAACGTTCACTGATAGGCCAATCAACACCGTTGCGCAATAAATACTGAACAAATTCATATTGTTCTTTATCGAAGGCAATAGCGAGAATTTTTCCCAACAATGGCAAACGAAAATGCGATAAAAACCTTTGAACAAATTGGCGAAAAGCAACCCAATCAGATTCATTGAATCCTCTATGCTGTTCGAGTAACCCATCCACTATTTCAGCAAATAGTGCTTCATCAATTCCTTGTGTTACTTCAACAGCACTTAACCAGTGCACCAGCCTTTCCCAAAGTTTCTTTTTCGATAGATAAACCAACATCTTTTCACAACCAACGAACTTAAAGTGGCTGTAGTTTCCATGCATAACAATATAATCCACTAGTAAAACACCGCCATGACTTAATCGGAACGCATCTATTTTCCCTGCTTCCATGAGCTTATCTGCAATAGCAAACTCTTCATCAAGAATCATGGTTGATAACAAATTGCGATTACCGGAAATGAGGTAGCTAAAATTTATATTTAGCTTCATTAAGCAACCTAAATAGTTATAATATTTATTTTCACAGCAACTTTTAAACCAGGGCTTTAAATCGGACCAGTAAGTTACGCAACAGGATATAAAAGGCAAGAATTTTTCTTCTATTTTATTTTGAAATATAGATTCAATGAGATTTATTAATTTTGAACCCTCAAGATTAAAGCTCTCGGGCGGTTTTGCACCCGCATTTAATAATACTGTTGCAATATCCATTCTGGATTCAGCAAGCGCCAAAACAAGTGCGGTTCCAAACTTTGCATTATCCTCAGAATCAGTAGGAGTGTCACAAATCAACGACACCAGCTCCCAATTATGAGTCTTTGCAGCTATTAGGACAGCTGTGTCTTTCTCTTTATTGCAAAAACTTATATCTGCCCCCATTTTAAGAAAGAACCTTGCATCGGGAGTATTCCAAACAAAAAAAGATGCAAAAAATAAAAGCTTGCCCAACAATACCTTATTATTAGTTGGGTATTCTCTAAGATACAATTTAATGGTAGGCCAATTTGACCTTTGAGCGGCCGTTAATAGAAGAAACTCAAGATCAATATGATATTTCCCCAAATAGTCAATCTGACGAGGCGTTCCATAAGATAGAACATGATTAACCAAAGAGCTCTCGCGGAATTTTAATGCATTGATATTTGTATTGGTGGCTTTTATTAATTTATTAGCTATCTCAAATTCTTCTACCTCAATAAGATTAGCTATAATATAACTATCTTTTTTAATCAAATTATTTCTAATAAAATCATCAAATAATTCTTCAGCAAGATTGTGGCCTCTTAAAATGCGCATCAACATTCTAATATATCCACGATCAATCATATCAATGGCTAATGGACTATTATAGACAGTGCCGGGTTGTTTTAAAATATCTAAGGTGATCTGAGGTAATCCCAATAGAAATTCATAATCAGAATCATAAAATCTTTGAACACGCATGTTTTTGAAATTATAGAATCCTACTGCGGATTGTAAGTCATTCTTCCGCATAGACTCGGTATAGAAAAATACTCGGTGTGTATCAACATTACTCGACTCACCAATCGCGGGCAAATAAAATATTATCGGTATTTTAAAATTAGGATTGACCTTAATATTATTTTCTTTTGCATAACTAAGAAATTCTTGCAACAATTCTTGAGAAAAATCGTACGCTAATAATCGTGCCTCTAATGTATTGGCACAGATACAAACCATTGTCCTATAAGGATTGAAGCGTAAACGCGCTAATACTTCATTAGTTCCACCATATTTTTTACGATGTAGCAGATTTTGAGCCTTGAATTCTTCTATATTATCTGGCGAGTAAATATATTCCGCTAGCCCATTGACTTCTTGAGTATCGCTGTATACATCAAAAGGGCGAGCAACAGTACCGCAGTCTCGAATTAAAAGACGATTCATCAAGGCATCATCGCAATGAGTCATTACGCCATAGAGCTTATTGGTACGTTGTTTAAATGTTCCAAAAACTGAGCTTCTCATCTCTTCATCAATCAATGTTGTCGACTGAATTTGAGAATATCCTTTCTTAGTTTCCTGTGTATACATGGGCACTTTTTTTAGTCTTTCTACTACCTTTCTCTCATGCGTTATTGTGTGAGATTTACGACGAATGGGTCGTAAATTTTGTCGTCGAGATCCAGTTGCTTGAGGAATTATTCCTCTAATAAATCGATGACTAAAATCGAATTCATCTGATCGCAATGATTTAAGTAGATAATGATCAGCAATAACCTCTTTCAATTTACTTGGGAACCAAGAGCTATAATAGATATTGCAAAAATAATACTGTAGCTCAGATAGTGTGATTACATCATCTTGACAACTAGGATAGGCTTCATCTTGAAGAGGTAAAAATGAAGATAAAAAACTTAAAAAAGCAGCGCTGTACTCTTTTGTGGTAAAACGGAAATGAACCAATTGAGTTCCAGGCTCGTACTTGATTTGAGCTTGCAGAAAAAATGCTTCTAATACTCGAGCATATAAATTATCAATTAAGTCAGGAAATTCGTCTCTTTTTTTCCTGAGCTTATCCTCGATCTCTAACCATGAAAATTTTGACCCTGCGTACTGAATAGCCTCTTCAATGATGAGCCTATATCGATCATCGTTATGCAATAATGGGTTAATTTTTGGTTTAAATTCTTTCTGCACGGAGCCTACTCTCTTTCATTCGATTATGATGACTTTATATCACAATTCACGTGATAATTCTAGATAAATAGACTAAAATGAAATTAGTCATCATCAAAAGGAGCTTAAAATGCAATACCATTGTGAAAAATGCGACATGGCCGTAAAGGGAATCACTTGCGCGAAGTGTAACGCGGAGCTAGTAGCTGACCACATCACCAAACCAGACGGGACTAAAATCCAAGTGGCGAAATGCCCCAATGGCTGCGGAAAGATAAAATCACCTCAATGCTGTGGAATGGACATGGAAACAGAAGAGCACCAAGATAAAGCGTGAGTTTCTACGGAAGGTAAAAGGCTGGGTCTCAGATACAAGTCACATTCATTATATTATTTGTCTGTTGGTTATTGCACAAATGACCGTAGCGAGTGGCAAAGTGGCAAAGTGGCAAAGTGGCAAAGTGGCAAAGTGGCAAAGTGGCAAAGTGGCAAAGTGGCAAAAGAATTTTTATATTCAGGACTTAGGTTACCCCTCCCTGGGCCCCCTCCCCATGTGGTCTAGAACAACCAACATGTGACGATCCTAACATTTTCACTCCAAAATGTCAAGCATATGCGTTAATTTATTATTTTTAAGCTAAAATATAAAGGACGAACAGCTTAGTCTCGCTAATCCTCGTCAGCAAATACCCCAATTTCGCGTAATCTTTCTACTAAATACTCATCCGCTGTATGTGTTTAAGAGAACCTCACCTCCGGATGAGCATGAAAAAAGAGGTGCAATGAGGTTCTAGATTGTCGACCCTCCTCAACTGTGTACGCCCACACTCTCTAACCTAGCCAAAATCCACTATAAATATCGTAGCGACAGGTAAAACAGCGTTTCTGCTCTATCCAGAAACCTTCAAGGCCAATGAAATCAGCAAGTTATGCACATGTTTTTAAGCTAATCAACTAGACAGGAGCCTATCATAAGAAACAATACAAAGAAATTAACCTAACTCATTGATAAAAATAGATTTATACAAAAAGCGCAAACTGTAATCAATCTAACAAACTTGCCTAAAGATCAATTACATAGACCTTTTATTGAAACCTTATACACAAAGTTATCCACAGGTTATGTGGATAAAATACTAGCCAAACAACATAAATCCAACGTTTACTATATTAATCAGGAAGTTAACCCAAAATACTATAGTGTTTTATCATAGCTTGGAAGCGATCAATGATCCTATCAATCCCGTTAACTGCAACGCGATCATCGCAGCAATCCCAGCCAATACATCATCTATTATCATGCCAAATCCACCCTCAACTTTCTTATCAAACCATCGTATAGGCCATGGTTTCCAGATATCAAATAATCGAAAATAGGCAAACCCAAAAACAATAGCCCACCCTGCTAAAGGTATTCCAATCATCGTGACAAAATAGCCAATGAACTCATCGATGTTCATACCCGGGTCGTCATGGACGCCAATCTCTTTAGACAATTGATCACAGGTACTCACAGCATAAAGACCTAGCAATGCCACAGAAATACAATAGGCAATCAATGGCAGTTTGGCTAATACACAATACACAGGAATGGCCATCAAGGTTCCCCAAGTGCCAGGCATTTTGGGAAGCAACCCGCTGCCCAGGCCATAGCAAATAAAATAGCGAGGGTCTGTCCATACTTTGCGGTTGATTTCATCTCTAGTCATAAGTTCCTCTACAGTCAGATGGAGTCTAAGGTGATGGGCGTCAAAGTTTTGTCATCGCGAGCCACCCAGGGGTGGCGATGACTGTGAAACTCCTTCCACAATCCTAGGCAGTAAGGAGGCAGAACTAATATTTAACCAGCGAATACTGAGGCGGGAAGTGAGACTCAGTAATGAATGTTGGATTAATATAGATCTGCCCCCTTCCTGCCCTCCTGCTAAATATCTGCCTTAATCAGATTTTGCAGGTAATTCTTTTCCCAAAAATACATGCTGCGCAATAGTATCTAAAACACCATTCACATATTTAAATCCTTCAATCGCACCGAATTTTTTTGCCATTTCCAGTGCTTCATTAATCACCACTTTATAAGGCACATCTTTTTCATATAAAAATTCATAGACCGCTACACGCAATAAAGCTAATTCGACAGGATTTAATTCGTTTAACGAACGATCAGCAGCAGATAAAATTAAGTGATCAATCTCTTCAGTTTTTTGAGTAACACCACGCAATACGGCTGAAAAATAATCCACGTCAATTTTGCCCATATTATTATTTTGATGAAATTGAACTTCAATTTCCAAAGGGGATTCTTCGGTCATTTGCCATTGATAAATAGCTTGCATAGCAAGCTCGCGTGCTCGACGACGTTCTTTAGGCCGGAATTTCTTCATCAGTTTCTTCACTCGATTCTAATCGCAAGATTTCTTCACGAAACGCATTCACATCTTCAAAACTTCGATAAACAGAAGCGTATCTCACATACGCAACTTGATCTAATTTTCTCAACTCTTCCATCACCAATTCGCCGATCAAGGATGAACTCACTTCTCGCTCACCGGTTTCTCGCAATCGACGTAAAATTGAATTCACTGCAGCATCAAAGGCCTCGACGCTCACAGGACGTTTTTCTAAAGATCGTAGCATACCTTGTCGCATTTTATCTACATCAAAAGGATTTCGAGCACCATCGCGTTTAATGACATGTGGCATTAATAGCTCTGGCATTTCAAACGTGGTAAAACGCTCACGACATTCATTACATTCACGACGTCGACGTACTTGATTTCCGCCACCTACCAGACGTGAATCGATCACTTTAGTGTCATCCGCTCTACAAAATGGACAATGCATAGAGAGTTCTTCCTAATCATACACCGGAAATTGTGTACACAAGTCGCACACTCTTTCCTGAATATCTAATCGTAATTGGGTATTATCAAAATCGGCTAAAATCTCACCGATCCAATGCGCCACCGTTTTCACTTCTGCTTCTTTAAATCCACGCGTAGTCACAGCGGGAGTGCCAATTCTTAAACCACTTGTAATAAAAGGCGATCGTTGTTCACCCGGTACTGTATTTTTATTCAATGTAATTTGAGCCTGGCCTAATGCAATTTCAGCATCTTTACCGGTAATGTTTTTATCTGTGAGATCCAAAAGGAACATATGATTATCAGTACCACCTGAAACGACTTTAAATCCAATGTCAGAAAATACTTGCGCCATCGCACGCGCATTCGTAATGACCTGTTGTTGATAATTTACAAAATCGGGCTCCATTGCTTCTTTAAAGGCAACCGCTTTTGCAGCAATCGCATGCATTAATGGCCCACCTTGCGATCCAGGAAAAATAGCTGAATTTAAACGTTTTTCTAAATCAGGATTACTTTTAGCTAAAATTAATCCACTACGTGGACCGCGTAAGGTTTTGTGCGTTGTGGTTGTTGTGACATCAGCAATTTGCACGGGTGATGGATAAAGCCCTGTCGCAATCAATCCAGCAACGTGTGCAATATCTGCAACCAAATACGCACCGACTTTATCCGCAATTTCTCGAAATCGTTGCCAATCTGCAACACGAGAATACGCTGAAAATCCTGTCATGATCATTTTGGGTTTATGTTCGAGCGCTAATCGCTCTACTTCATCGTAATCAATTAATCCTGATTCTTTATTCACACCGTATGTCACTGCGTTATAAATTAATCCAGAAAAATTGACTTTAGATCCGTGCGTTAAATGTCCACCATCATTTAATCCCATGCCTAAAACAGTATCACCCGGATTTAATAATGCGAGATAAACAGCAAAATTTGCTTGCGATCCAGAATGCGGTTGAACATTAACATAATCTGCACCAAATAATTTTTTCGCGCGATCAATGGCGAGCTGCTCGGCAACATCCACGAATTCACAACCGCCATAATAACGTTTACCCGGATAGCCTTCTGCATATTTATTTGTGAGTAAAGAGCCTTGCGCTTCCAATACTCGCGGACTCACATAATTTTCAGAGGCAATTAATTCAATATGCATTTCTTGACGATGCGCTTCCGCTTCAATCGCATCCCATAACTCACCATCAAATCCTTCGATTTTTAAATCATCCCCAAACATAATGTCGCCCTCACTTCGTGTCATAATCAGAATCATGGTCAAAGATAGCAGATTTTTTAGATAGCCTCCAACGCCTCAGACAATTTTTTCACAGCAATCACTTTCATCCCTGGAATCTCTTTTTTAGGGGCATTCGCCAAAGGAACAATCGCGCTTTTAAAACCATGCTTATGCGCTTCACGCAAACGCTCCTGACCGCTTTGCACCGGGCGAATTTCACCCGATAATCCCACTTCGCCAAAAATAATCATATCCATCGGCAACGGTCGATTTCTCAAACTGGATAAAATCGCTAATAAACACGCTAAATCCACGCCGGTTTCGCTCACGCGCACACCGCCGGCCACATTCACAAAAACATCTTGATCAAAGGTGACAATCCCACCATGTCGGTGCAGCACCGCCAACAACATCGCCAATCGATTTTGATCCAATCCCACGCAAACGCGCCGCGGATTTCCTATATGACTTTCAGCGACCAATGCCTGGACTTCAACTAATAGAGGCCTAGAGCCTTCCCACGTCACCATCACACTACTGCCCGAAATAGGCTCTTCATAGCGCGATAAAAAAATCGCCGAAGGATTACTCACTTGACGCAAACCCTTATCCGTCATCGCAAAAACGCCTAATTCATTCACTGCACCAAATCGATTTTTTACTGCACGAATCATTCGATAACGACTGTCTTGATCACCCTCAAAATACAGCACTGTATCAACCATATGCTCTAAAACGCGTGGGCCCGCTAATGCACCTTCTTTGGTGACATGCCCCACTAAAAATAGCGCGGTGCCCGTTTGTTTTGCAAAACGCACTAATTGGGCTGCACATTCGCGCACTTGTCCCACACCCCCAGGTGCAGAAGATAATAATTCCGTATAAACAGTCTGAATGGAATCGACGACCATGATTTGCGGTTTTTCTGTGCGCGCGATGGCGATCATGCGTTCGACGTTTGTTTCCGTGAGTAATTTTAGGCTTTTATCGGGTAATTCTAAGCGTCTTGCACGCATAGACACTTGTTGCAACGATTCTTCACCGGTGACATAAAGCGCGGGGTATTGCTCAGCTAAATGACATAAGGTTTGCAATAATACCGTGGATTTTCCTATGCCCGGATCTCCGCCGATTAAAATGACAGAACCCGGCACCAATCCCCCACCCAACACTAAATCCAATTCAGCAAGCCCCGTGGGCACTCGCACGAGTTCATCAAAATCCACCTCGGCTATAGACGTCACTCGGGATCCCGCCGCATCAGCGTATCCTGCAAACCGTCCTTCTTGAGGCACGGCTTTCTGCGCGATCTCCTCCGTCATGGTATTCCATGCCCCGCAATCCGCGCACTGCCCCGCCCATTTAGGGGCCGTAGCTCCGCATTCGCGGCAACAGTAAAGAATTTTGGATTTGGTTTTCATGGGGACATAATAGCACCAGGGAAGGGGGCAGATCTAATATTTATACTCGCTCATTGTGATGTGACCTATTAGTAACAGTTATAAAAGCGAGTATTAATATTAGATCTGCCCCCTTCCATTGTCAGGACCTGCCCTCCCCTCTCCCAGAAATATCAAGGAGTTGTGTTATGTCGAACAATAATAACGCAATATATAGTACTAGGACTTTTCATTTATTGAGAATCAAGGTAGACTGTTCGCTTCATTTTCAACCACACACTGGAGACAATTATGTCAAATGAACCTATAGTTACCCCCTTAGTGGATAGACTAAGTTGGTCAGCATGGCTTAAACCATTTTTTATTCATCCTTCTGTGACAGCAGGCGGCAAAAAGGATATGAATATAGTTCGAGCTGCGCGAAAAGATTTAGCTGAAGCACATCAAGAAGCAAAAGAACGAACAACCATCCATTCTGCATTCGCTGCGGTTAATGCGATCGTTAACCCAAAGCTTAAAGATGGTGAAGTGGCTAAAAACCACGACGAAGACAATGATGCAGTTAACGCCATCAAAGAGGCTTTGGCAGCTACGCCAGAAGATGCTTCTATTAGAAACTTAAACCAAGCTTCAGAAGCGGTTTTTACTACTGCGCTCTCAATTAAGAACGAAGCATTAAGAAAATCAATTCTTGATGCGATTGTGAAAGTATCACCTCAATACAAAGCGTATCGTGAAATCATCGATATTGCATACGACCAAAGCGAAGAAAGCCGTCGAAACGATTTTCTTAATGAGCTTAAAAGAATTCATGAAGGACGCGAATCTTTCACTCAAAAACAAACTTCTATCTGGAATATCATCAATACCTTGCATCATGCTGATAAACAAAAAGCTCGACTCCTAAAAGTCGTTGCTCCATTCAAACCAGCAGAACCTGAAGTACACGATGTACGTGAAGTTAAACCTTACGTAAATCTCAAAAATGGTATCAACGGTATCATTAAAGGCGCTTTTTTAAGAGCTATCGGCTTTCATGGTTACAACTCAATCACAACCGAAGTGACTACTGCAGACGGTCAGAAATTCTATTTTAAAGATTTAGGATTTTGGCATTCTGTATTTACTTTCTTAGGTTTCCCCACTCGATTGAATGTAAAAGGCGAAATGGCCGAATATAACTGGCGAGTATTTGTTAGAGACCTATTTGGTGGTTGGGATAGCCTTTTCAACGAAGACTCTGATGCTCGATTAGCATCAAGGAACATCTGGTGGCTAAATCCTTACAACTACACCTTCGAAGGCAAAAGACTCTGGAACACCCTCTTGTTACCAGTAAAATTTGTCATCGCGGCATACTATACCGTAACATTCCCAATTAAATTGGCTCTGAATGTTGCTAGAGTAGCAACCGATGTACTAGCGCAATCTCTATTGCAACTATTTGGATTCTTCACAGGTAAAAATGGTGCCGCTATTCTGGCGTTGCATTACAGCAATGAAAAAGTTGGCTCCAAAGTACGTAGTGGTATTCCACTTGCTATCGGTTTTATTATAAGTTTTGCTATTCACCACGCTGCAAGATTGGCGGCTTTTGTTGCTGAAGCAGTCTTGTCACCTGCAGAATTTGCTGCACGCTCTGTGAAATATGCGCTTGCATTAAACTCACGATGGAAATTAGTATTTGCGGTTCTTGCTTTTGCTACCAGCGTATTTGCTGTAACAGCAGTACTCTGGGCTGTTGTATTCCCAGTCTTGGTTGCAAAACTCCTCGTTGCGTTCCCAGCATTAGCTTCAGTCGTAGCAAGCATTTCTCAATTTCCGATCATTGCTAGCACGATCCAATTGGTAGGCGGCGCTGCTACATTCGTTGCAGGCACAATCCCAGCTGGATTTACTTCACTTGTAGCTCTTTTAGCAAGCTCTTTAGGTGTTACTCTTGCTGCGCAAACAGTGGCTTCTTTCTCAGTGATCGCGTTTATCGCAGCACCAACAATAGCCGTTGTTACACCAGTGGCTAACGTGTTGAGTAACGCTTGGACTCGATGGCAGTCTGATTGGACTCTTCTCGAAGCGGGTTCACAAGCTACTGCAGATGTTGCCGTTGCTGCAACCACTGCGCTTTTGGAAGTATTGCCTTCTGATGAATCGCAAAAACTTAGCAAAGCATTTCAAACGGAATATTACGGTTTCGTTGAATCTGAGAAATTGCTTGAAGCTTCACGCAAAGAACAGCGCACTAAGAACTTCGATGAACGTGGCGAAAAACCCCAGTTCTTGGAGTTTCCAGAGCCTGTAGGTAAATTTTCTAAAATCTAATCATCGAGATTCACCATCTCGATAGTTTGAGAATGGCGCAGTGGATCACATCCTCTGCGCCATTTTTTTCACCCCAAAGAAATTTTTTCTATCACAAGGAAAATACATAAATTATCGTAGCGAGAGACAAATTTGATGATTAATTTTGATTAGAAAAAATCCTTGAAAAGTGTATATAAATTAGTAATAATAGACCTGCTTCGCCACCTCATCGCCGTTTGATATGAATAGGCAGGTGCGGTTGCCACAAGTTAAACAGGCGTTGGCACAATTCCCTAGATTTTTAGTGAATTGTCTTGACAATGTCGTATTTATTAGGCATAATGCCCCTTTTATTATCATTATGAGGTATTTTTATGAAAATTAACAAGCGCTATTATGGCGTTTCGAACTATCTTCGAAACAAGAGAGATGAGCTGAAAATTGCTATCACAAGAAAAGGCCATCACGAAGAAGCACCATTATCTTTCGGTGGACAATTAAAGGGTATGTTTCAACCCCTGGCTACAACCATTGCAAACGTTCCACGCATTTTTGCTCGCTACAAAAACCCAGGCAAAAGACTTGAAGATTTGGGTCAAGGCTTTTTTGGTGTTGCGAATCTCGTTTCTGCTGTCCTAACGATTGTTGTTGCTGTCTTGCAATTACCCGTAGGATTAACTCGTGATATTCTCGGATATCTATGGTCAGGCCTGAGAAATGCCATCAGCCGAGGTGAAGGTAAAGCTGCAGAAGCCACTCCACTCGTTCTTTTCACAGTTGGCGGTGCTAGCCTGATTAGTTTACAAATCGCTGGCAAAGGGATTATCAGTTTTATCGGCAATCTTTTCAAAAGAGTATTCAATTTACTAGCATTCATAGTAACCCGTTTACTTGAAAGAACATTCCTTTCACTTACTTGGATTTTCACCGCTGCATTTACTGCTGTTCGTGGTGCCCTACAAATCGCATTATGGCCAGTTGCACTTGTACTGATGCCAATTCGCGAATTACGTACCTGGCGCAGTGTTCCTGAGATTGTTGAAAATCACAGCGTACAAAAAGCAATTGCTGCTGAAAATGTTGAAGAAGTCCACGCTCGATTCGAAAAGAATGTCAATAAAGGACAATTAAACACACTTTCTGCTACGCAAGAAGCTCGTTTGTTTACTGCTTACAATTCAGCTCGTGAAGAGAGAGATGTGACCGAAGCTAAAAATGCTTACCTAACTTTCTTCAAAGACCACAAGCCTTCACAACGACGTCCAGCTAAAGAAGCCGCTGTACTTACAGCGACTGTGGAAGTCGATGATGAATCAGCAAGTTTGTTACGAGTTTAACTAGACTTTTTAAACTCAAATCTCTAAAAATGGCGCATTGGATCACATCCACTGCGCCATTTTTTTTACTAGCTATGGTGTCGCATCTTTAGTTGTTAGTTCTTTTCAAAAATCCCTATCGATTTTTAATAATTCACCCGAAAGAAATAGATCAGGTCTACTATTAACACTCGCTTTGAAGCATGACAGTCCTGTCTATTTTCAAGATCGTAACACTTCACTCAAAGTAAAACTTTTCATTTGACAATCACAGACCAAATCCCTATCGTTTCTATAACTTGTAAACACGAGGTACAACATGACAGCGCTACATCCCCCCTTCCCTTTATCACGAATGCACCGCCTTCGAAATCATGCTGGAAT
>JAKORL010000035.1 GCA_029777855.1 Pseudomonadota bacterium | reverse complement strand
CTCTTGACTTCCATCCCTCTATAGCGCAATTTGTGCTTCATGAAAGAAAGCTATACCAATTTAAAAAAACTGACGTCCCTTTTAAGTGATTGTCAGTTCCACGATGGTGACTCACTCGGTAAACGTCTGGGAGTCACTCGTGCTGCCATCTGGAAAATGACAGAAAAACTGGGTCTTTATCAGATTCCAATCACGTCTGTAAAAGGCAAAGGATATCATTTAAAAGAACCTCTGATTTTACTCGATGAAAAATCCATAAAACAATTTTTAGAGCCCGATATTATTAAACAAATCGATTTAACGGTTTTAGAATCCGTTAATTCAACGATCACTTATCTAAAACAACATTTCAGTCTAGACAAAAATTCCATCTGCATCGCTGAACATCAAACAGAAGGCATAGGCAGGCTAGGCCGAGTGTGGACCTCTCCTTTTGGCCTGAACCTCTATTTTTCGTGTCGATATCAATTTCATTGTGATGTCGCTGATTTATCCGGATTAAGTTTAGTCACTAGCATTGCTGTATTAAAAACCTTACAAAAATTCGGTGTTGCTCCAGAAATAAAATGGCCTAATGATATTTATTGTCATAATAAAAAATTAGCCG
Organism: Pseudomonadota bacterium; assembly: GCA_029777855.1. GTDB lineage: Bacteria > Pseudomonadota > Gammaproteobacteria > JAIEPX01 > JAIEPX01 > JAIEPX01. The sequence continues at coordinate 4,056 of JAKORL010000035.1, read as the reverse complement.
GTTGTCATATAGAACTTATTGCTGAATCGAATGGGGCATGCCATGCCATTATTAGCATCGGTATTAATGTTAATATGATTCACTTTCCTACAAAGATTAATAGACCTTGGACATCACTAGCACTTGAAACAAATCAACATTTTGATCGCAATCAAATCGCTGCGATTTTAATTCAACAACTTTTTAGAACCCTTGAAGAATTCACCTCTAAGGGTTTGACCGCCTTCAAAGATTTTTATAATCACCACGATTACTTACAGGGGCAGTGGATCACAGTCCAACAACATAAGACTCTGCTGGAAGGCAAAGCAATAGGTATCGATGATCTAGGTCGTCTTTTATTAAAAACTAAACCGGGGAGTATTGTCCCAATCTCTTCCGGTGATGCTTCGTTATCCAAAGAACAATGACTTAGCGAATCATATACCGAATTCTCACAAGGCTGCGTTTTTTTTCCCGAACATGTGATCTTGTTTTCCAACTCAAAACACACTATCTTGTGTGGTCTACCTGTGTGAAGCACCTATATATTGGGGTACCAGGGTATCCACTTAACAAGGAGTACTTTTTCCATGTCATCCGCTTCTGAAATGCCTTTTGCCGACGCAAGTGAAAGCGCCGTTGCTCATAATGCTACAAAATCACACGCGAACAAACACAGCACAACTAACGATCAGATGGACATATTGGCACCTGGGCAACTGCGCGTGATCAAACGTGATCATACCTTGGCAGCCTATGACGAAAGTAAGATTGCTAACGCGATCACTCGCGCATTTAACAGCCTTGCCGAAGAAGGTCTTGCACGAGATCCCGATACCGTCACCGAAATTGTGAATCGACTGGTTCAAGATATCACCGCAAAATTCCACCGAACTTGGCCTGCCGGTGGTACCGTTCATATCGAAGACATCCAAGAACGCGTTGAATATGCCCTCATGAAAGCTGAAGAACACCAAGTTTTTCGTCGATACGTTTTATACAGAGATGATCGTCGTCAAAAACGAGAAGAAGCCTCCGCCAAAGCAAAACAAACTGCTCATACATTAAATATTAAACACCCTGATGGAAGCACAAAACCGCTTGATGAAAATTGGTTGCGCACACAAATTCAAGACGCATGTAAAGGTTTAGCTGATGTAGATTCTGACGTCATCATTAAACATACACTGCGTAATTTATTTGATGGCGCTACACTCAACGATGTTTACAAAACAGCAACGCTTAGCGCACGAGCTCTTTATGAACGTGAACCCAATTATGGATTTACTGCAGCTCGTTTACTCCAAAATGATTTACGTCAAGAAGTGCTTACATTTCTAGGTTTTAATCCTCAATGGACACAAACTGAACTGAATAAAAAATACTCCGATGTTTTCGTAAAATATATAGAACGCGGCATCGAACTTGGAACGCTGGACCCTAAATTAACATCATTTAACTTAGACAAATTAGGCGACGCAATTCAAGGAAGTCGGGATGATCAATTTACCTATTTAGGCCTTCAAACATTATACGATCGCTATTTCTTACATAGCAAAGGCATTCATTACGAATTGCCTCAAACATTTTTTATGCGCGTTGCAATGGGACTCGCCATTGCAGAAAAGAAAAACAAAACACAACATGCAATTGATTTTTACAATTTACTTTCATCTTTTGATTATATGTCATCAACACCAACCTTATTTAATGCAGGCACGTTGCGCCCACAATTATCGAGCTGTTTCTTAACAACAGTTCCAGATGATTTAGAAGGTATTTATGGCGCAATTCGAGATAATGCTCTACTCTCTAAATTTGCAGGCGGCATTGGAAACGACTGGACACCTGTACGAGGTATCGGCGCACATATCAAAGGCACAAACGGCAAATCACAAGGCGTCGTTCCTTTTATGAACGTGGCCGATGCAACAGCAATCGCTGTCAATCAAGGCGGAAAACGCAAAGGCGCTGTATGTGGATATCTCGAAGCGTGGCACATGGATTTCGAAGAATTTCTTGAGCTGCGAAAAAATACCGGTGACGATCGACGCCGAACACATGATATGAATACTGCGGCGTGGGTCCCTGATTTATTAATGAAACGCGTATTTGAAAATAAAGACTGGACCTTATTTTCACCAGAAGAAGTTCCTAATTTACATGATAGCTATGGTTTGGAATTCGAAAAATTATACGCGCAATACGAACAAAAAGCCGAACGCGGAGAAATTCGAAGTCGAAAACTTCCTGCACAAACTTTATGGCGTAAAATGTTGGGTATGCTTTATGAAACAGGGCACCCTTGGATCACATTTAAAGATGTGTGCAATTTACGTTCACCACAACAACATGCGGGTGTGATTCATAGCTCTAATTTATGCACAGAAATTACCTTGAATACCAATAAAGAAGAAATCGCGGTCTGTAATTTAGGTAGTATTAATTTAGCAAATCATGTTACAGAAAAAGGTTTGGACCAGAAAAAATTGGCTCAAACAATTAACACCGCTGTACGTATGTTAGATAATGTTATCGATATCAATTTTTATACCGTTCCTCAAGCTCGCCGTTCAAACTTGCAACATCGCCCAGTAGGTATGGGCATCATGGGATTCCAAGATGCGTTATATTTGCAACGAATTCCTTACAGCTCTGATGAAGCCGTTGAATTTGCCGATCGATCAATGGAGGCCATTAGTTATTACGCTATCAGTGCATCCAGCGAACTCGCAGAAGAACGAGGCACCTATGCTAGTTACGAAGGTTCTTTATGGAGCAAAGGTGTACTACCAATTGATTCCATAGCACTCGTACACGAAGCGCGTGGCGACTATCTTGAGCAAAATACAGAAAGTACTTTAGATTGGGATAAATTACGCACACGCGTTGCAACCAAAGGTATGCGAAATTCGAATATCATGGCAATTGCGCCTACAGCAACCATTTCGAATATCTGTGGTGTGAGTCAATCAATAGAACCCACATACCAAAATTTATTTGTAAAATCGAATATGTCAGGGGAGTTTACTGTCATTAACCCTCATTTAGTGCAAGATCTAAAAGCACTTAATTTATGGGATGATTTAATGATTAACGATTTGAAATATTACGATGGCAGACTGAAATCCATTAAACGCATTCCTGATGAGTTGAAAAAACTGTATCTCACTGCGTTTGAAATTGAACCTCGTTGGCTAGTAGAAGCCGGTTCTCGTCGTCAAAAATGGATTGATCAGGCACAATCTTTAAATCTTTATATGGCAGAGCCCTCTGGTAAAAAATTAGATGTGCTCTATAAAATGGCCTGGTTACGTGGATTAAAAACGACCTATTATTTACGCAGCCTAGGTGCTACTAGCGCGGAAAAATCGACCATTGCCGATGGCGCGCTTAATGCAGTAAAAATTGATGCCCCCAAAGCTTGTTCAATCGATAATCCCGATTGTGAATCTTGCCAATAGTTAACCAAAACAAGGAGTATTTGAAATGAGCGGAAATACCATGAAATCCAGCTTACTGAATTGGGATGATTACGAATCAGCTCCAGCTGCTGTTATTCCTAAAAGTGAAAGTATCGCAGGCGCCATTGCTAGCACTTTTGTTCCACCAAATACAGAAGCCAAAATAGCACCGCACATTGACTTACCTGAATTAAAAGCCAAACCTGTTCTTGATCGCGCCATTGCTGATCATATTAATTTAAAGCCAGCGGGTGGCGCATCAGGACTAGAGTTACTTCAAATGGGCCAAAAACGCATCGTTGTTGATGATAAAAAAATTATCAATTGTCGAGCGGATCTCAATCAACTTGTTCCTTTTAAATATGAATGGGCTTGGAAAAAATACCTCGACGCTTGTGCGAACCACTGGATGCCTAACGAGATTAATATGTCTGCTGACGTTGCATTATGGAAAGATCCTTTTGGCCTCACAGAAGACGAACGCATTATTATTAAACGAAATCTCGGCTTTTTTTCTACCGCAGATTCTCTGGTTGCCAATAATTTAGTCTTAGCAGTGTATCGACATATCACCAACCCTGAATGCCGACAATACTTATTAAGACAAGCT
>JAKORL010000034.1 GCA_029777855.1 Pseudomonadota bacterium | reverse complement strand
TACTACAAGAGACCGATGGCAAAAAGTTACCTATCAAGGCACTATGCGGTGGCGAAGCTCTTCAAATGTCTCTTGCTAAAAAGCTAAGTCAAAGTGTAACCGAATGCTGGAATGTCTATGGCCCAACAGAAACTACGATTTGGTCTACAACATCAAAAATCGACGATAACTGTAAAAACATCAATATTGGCAAACCCATTGCGAATACATCTTGCCATATAATAGGGGAAGATCGCAAAGAGTTACCGATCGGCATTGTAGGTGAACTGTATATTGGAGGTCAAGGATTAGCAGCATGTTACCTCAATCGTGATGACTTAACCCAAGAGAAATTCATACCTATCAACTTATTCAAAAACGCTGATTATTTCACAAATAACAAAAATACTCGCCTATACAAAACAGGTGATTTAGCACGTTGGAGTAGTGATGGAAATTTGGAATATTTTGGGAGAAATGACTTCCAAGTGAAAATTCGTGGTTTCAGAATCGAGCTCTCTGAAATTGAGCAAGTACTCATGAAGTTTGCAGGTATCAAACAGTGTGTTGTTACTGTCAATAGAAAAAATGGTAACGAAGATCATACGAATGATATCATTGTAGCATACTATATTTCTCAAGATGAATTGAGCACAAAATCTATAGAGGATCATCTAGCAAAATACCTACCTGATTATATGCTCCCAAAAGCTGTCATCAAAATTGAGACGATTCCGCTGAATGTTAATGGCAAACTCGATCGATCAAAGCTTCCTGATCCTACAAAGATTATCAGTGATATCATACAACACCCAAGCACTGACACAGAAAAAAAACTAGCTATTATATGGTCTGATATATTGGGCATTGATTCTAGCAAAGTTGACGTTAGAGATGACTTCTTCAGTTTAGGCGGAAATAGCATAACTGCAATCAGGCTAATAAATAGAATAAATAGTGAGATATATTGTGATATTAAAATAAGTGACATTTTTTTAGAAAAAACCCTCGAGAAATTAGCCATACTTGCAAATAAGAGCATGGGCTCCTTTGAATACAGTTGTTTTCTAATAAATGAGCCAAACAAACAAGATTTGTTTGAACCATTCACCATGAACAATGTTCAGCAATCATACTATCTAGGCAGGAATCAAAATTTTGACCTAAGCAATGTATCAACTCATGTCTATAGCGAGCATTCGTTTGGGGAAATCGATCGAAAAAAACTGGAAGACACATACAACACCCTACTTAGTCGACATTTGGCCTTACGCTCTATTTTTGAAAATAATCAACAAAGGTATCTAAAATCTATACCTTGGTATGTCATTAAATATCATGAACATGATTCTTTAGAATCGTTTGTTGAAATTAGAAAGTCTCTATCACACAAGCTCTACGACCCTTCTGTTTACCCACTGTTTGATGTAGTAATAAGCAAATATGAAAATAAATACATTCTTCACCTGAGCTTCGATGCAATAATCATTGACATGGGCAGTTTTGAAATTTTATTCAAAGAATGGATCGGTTTATACAATAATAACTTAGAACTAAAGCCATTAAAGCTAACCCATCGCGACTATGTTATTAACTACGAAAAGATAAGAAATAGCGATATTTCCCGTAAAGCAGAAAGCTATTGGGAAAATAAAATAAGCTCTTACAATTTCAATATGCCATTACCACTTCGCTCTTTACCTTCTGATATAACGAAACCACATTTTAATAGAATTACAAAAACAATTGACAAATCAATCTGGGATAAAATTGTTGAGAAATCACGTTTATACAACCTTAGCCCCACATCGGTTGTTCTGGAAGCATATGGAAAAATCATCAGTTACTGGTCGGGTCAACAGAAAATCTGTATAAACCTCACTCTATTCAATAGACTACCACTTCATCCTGATGTCGACAAAATTATTGGTGACTTTACAGTTTTAGAATTATTCGACTACCATCTGAATCCAGAACTTACGATTTCTCAAAAGATAAAGCATACTCATAATAATTTACTTCTTGATATCGAAAATAATATTTACGACGGCATCGACTTTCAGAGGATGATTAAAGCTAAAAAAATATTACCTCCAAATCAAGTTGTAGCACCAATTGTACTTACAAGCGTGATTGGTAATGATGATAATGAAAGCTTATTTAACTTCCCTCTAAACGAAAGCTACAAAGGGACAGAATACTCCATTTCTCAAACGTCTCAAGTTTGGCTAGATCATAAAGCATATGTCACTAAAGATGGATTCATAGCTGAATGGGACTACGTCGAGCAATTATTTGAACCTGAAATAATTTCCGAGATGCACGAATCATATTGTGATCTAATAATACAGCTAGCAACACGAGACTGGTCAGTTGATAAAATGCCGACTATAAATTTATCTGAAAAAAATTACTCCATTGTACAAAATGCAAATAACACTATACAACCCATCCCATCTATGACTATACACAACCAGTATGAGAAAAACATCGCTGATTATAATTTCTACGAAAAAGTCGCTATCATAGATGACGCAAAACAATGTTCATATACCTATAAGCAGTTGATTGATGAATCATTATTTTTATCTAAGTACATTATCGATGTAAAATTGAAAAGTAGGTCTGATCAATCAACTGGACTGATCGGGGTATTATCTGAAAAAGGTTATACCCAAATGGTCGGTGTGTGTTCCATTATGAAATCCGGAAACGCATACTTGCCGTTAAATGTAGAATGGCCTATCGAAAGAATTCTCGAGGTTCTTAATCAAGCAAATGTAAAAGATTTATTGCTATCTAATGCACAATATAGTAACGCACAGTTCAAAAAACTTTTATCAAAAGATTTCAATCTGATTTTTGTTGATGATCTCTTATCTAAATATCGAGAAGATAAAACATTATTCTCTTCATTAAATGCTCTACCCTCACCTCTCCTGAGTCCTGATTCTATCGCTTATGTGATATTTACGTCAGGATCAACTGGGAAACCCAAAGGAGTAACAATTACCCACCGTGCGGTAATGAATACTATTTTAGCGATGATTAATCGTTTTAATATAAATGAGAATGACGCTATATTCGCCCTATCTGAACTTAGCTTTGATCTATCCGTATTTGATTTATTTGCTCCTTTGATGGTTGGGGCTAAGATTATATTTCCAGATCAAGTGCGACTTAAAGACACCCAGTATTGGCTTGAAGCCGTCGATAAATTCGAGATTACTATTTGGAATACTGTGCCTCAATTAGCCAATCTTTTAATTGATGAGATGATACATAAATCCTGTAAAAAAATAAGCACAAAGTTAAGAGTTTTCTTATTAAGTGGTGATTGGATACCCATTGGATTGCCAGGTAAAATAAAACGGTTCCACCACGATGCAACCGTTATGAGCTTGGGCGGCGCCACTGAAGGAAGTATCTGGTCAATATGGTACGAAGTAAATGATCTACACCCCAGCTTCACTAAGATACCTTACGGAACTGCGATGCCAAATCAAAAAATGTACATCCTCAATTCAGTGCTTGAACACTGTCCAGTAGGTGTTGTTGGGGATATATATATTGGCGGAATCGGAATAGCGCTTAACTATTTTGGCGATGAAACTCTAACAAACAAGCAATTTATTATACATCCTCAACTCGGGAGGTTATATAAAACTGGCGACTTAGGCAAATGGCATCATCATGGCTATATAGAATTTATGGGTCGTAACGATAATCAAGTAAAGCTTAATGGATATCGAGTTGAGCTCGAGGAAATATCTGCTAAAATTAAACAATTTGGCGGCATAAAAGAAGTAATTACCACAATCAATAAAGATAACAATAGTGAGGCTTTAGTTTCCTATATCTTGCCAGATGATAACGTGAATATTTCTCCATCAATCACAAAATCTGATTTTGTTTCAAAGCAACTCGCGATTATTAAAAAACCATCATTCACTTATAAACTTTCACCAATCATTAATAAAGATGATTATGCAATTAGAAAAAGTTATCGCTCATTTACCAATGATATTCCTGATATTAGCTTGATACAAAAGTGTTGTGATCAGATATCAAAAAAAATCAGATTCAGAAAATCGGGGAGCGGTGAACTAAAATCATTGAACGATTTGGAGAGAATTCTTTCAGTAATTTCTGGGATACAGAACGAAAAAGACACACTACCTAAGTATCGCTATCCTTCTGCCAGTAGCACATATCCAATTCGATGTTTTTTTTACACAAGTGGTCTAAATCAAGATCTGAAGGAAGGCTATTATTATTATAATCCAATTGATTATACTCTGTCAGAAATTTCAAAACAGCCCCCAATCGATAGTGATAAATTACAAAGCAATGAAATATTTATCAGCATCCATTGGCCAGCCATTTTACCTCTGTATGAAGAACACTCCGAGCGTCTAGCTTGGATTGAAATAGGCCATATCCTTTCATTGATGACATCAGCCTTTGAAGAACTAAACCTAGGATATCAGGTAAACATATGCAATCAATCTCTCGATGGAGATAATCAGCTGGCCATACGCATAAAAATTGGCAGGAATTTTGGCAGTAATTTGACAATAAATAGCGATATTAGAGTATTTTCTAAAAACACAGAATCTAACTTATTTGTAGGTATTAATACCAATAGGAACATCGACCTAAACCACTATACTCTTTTCAACAGGCTTACAAGTAATGGCTGCCTTTTGGAGAGGGGAAAAATGCTATTAACATTCGAGCAAGCCGCTAATGTAGAAAATTACATTGCAAGCGGCATTATTCTTCAAGAAATTGGTGAAGCTTTAGCCAAACATGATATTGGATCATGTCTTCTTGGCAGCTCACCTTATGAAGGCGTAATATGCTCCATGATAATAGGAAAAATAGATCCAGAAGAAAAAACAAAACTACGCACCAAGCAAGACCAAATCACTATCGATGAGTTTTTAGCTAAGCAGCTAGGTGATACATTACCTACATACATGATTCCACAAATGACAATGATAATAAGTGAAATTCCCTTGACCGCCAACGGTAAAGTAGATAAATCACGTCTTCCTAAACCTTCGTTCACGAAACAATATCAAGCACCTGAGTCAAAAACCGAAAAAGATGTTGCGGCTTTGTTTGCAAAAATATTAGATTCAAATTACTCAATGATCAGCGTTAATGACAGCTTTTTTGACCTGGGAGGAAACTCCCTCTCTGCAATGCAGCTAATCATGCAAATTAGAAACCAATATACACTTGATATAAAACTCAGTGATTTATATTCAAATAATAGCATTAAAAAGTTAGTTAACAAGTTTAATTTAAATACGAAACCTATGATGATACGAGGATCATTATGAGCAACACCCTATTAAATATATTGTATGAACTGAAAAGCAATGGCGTTTTGATCTGGTATACTAGCGATGATAGCCTTTCATTTAGTATTCTTGGTGATGCTGAATTCAGAGAAGAATTAAAAAATAGTGTTGTAAAAAACAAAAAGCTCTTAATAAAAATATTGGAAGAAAATGGGATAGATTGCGAAGAGAAAGCATTATCTAATCCTTATTATAAAATCCCTTTAAATCTTATCGATAACAGAATTGATACAATCCAAAAGGGCATGCTAACCCAGTCGAAAATTGATGCCATCGCGTATACATATACAGTTCCATTATTTTTCAAGATATTCGAATGCAATACTGACCTGATAAATAAATCAATTATTAATACGATAGAAAAAAATCCTATATTACGTATGTGTGTAAAGAATGAATATGAGTATTCCATTCTACCTATATCCGATTTTATTATTTGCACTTTAGATATTAAAGAAGAGCAAGTAGATAATATCTTGAAAGATAGAGCAAAAACAACTTTTTTACAGCCAAATCAAAGGTTATTATCTCTAGAGCTAATCAATGTGGTAGACTCAAATTATACAATATTAAACTTAACACATCATCATATATTAACCGATGCTTTTTCCGCAGATCTAATAAAAAAAACATTAGAAAATGAATATAAAGCACTAGAAAATGGAAATTCTAAAAACGTGGAAGATGCTCTAATTCTAGAATACTTTGACCATGTTGCTTACCAAAAATATTCACTGACTACAGAGAAATATAATAATGCCATAGTTAAAATAAGGTCTAAGCTAGAGCACTCTAATAAATTATCATTGCCGCTGCTAAATGAAATTATAAAATATAATGATGCAGACACATATTCATTCTCTATTACTGCGGATACAGTAAAAGCAATGAACGAAATATGTAGTGAATATAACTTTAGTTTATATTCATTGCTAGTTTCAGCATTATACAGAGTGTGCTGCTCCTTTTCTGGCGGCATAAACAGTTTCCCTCTAGGGCTGACTGTCTCAAATAGACCGATTGAATTTAAAAATGTGATAGGGCCATTTTTAAATACATTGCCACTTATTTGTGAATTCGATAGCAAGAGTACGTGGCTTGATAACATAGAATTGATACAAAATGAAATCAACTATCTTAACGAGCACCATAATTTAACATTAAGCTCTCTTCTAGAGAACATTTCGAAAGACAAAATCGGACCTGATAAGCTAATTGAAGTATTGTTCACCATGCACAATTTTATTAGCGCATCAAACCATGATAACGGATTAAATATCGATCAAATACATATCGATGAACCCGCTGAAAAATTCGACATAACAATTATCGCAAAAAATAAAAACAATGAGATTAATTTTTTAGTAACTTACCTGAGGGAAAAATACTCAAGTTCATTTATAAATGAATTCTTCGTATCTTTTAAAACATTATTAAATCAATTTAACACCTCAAATATAAAAAAACCTGTTTATCAAATGCCACTGCTATCTGGCCAATGTCAATCTGTTATATCAAATGAGTGGAATAATACGTTAGCCGATTTTCCTTCACAATACACATTGCCAAAACTATTCGAAAAACAGGCACTAAAAACCCCAAACAACATCGCTGTAATTTACAATGATTCACATCTTAGTTACAAGGAATTAAACGCTAAAGCCAATCAACTTGCAAATTATATTTTAGATAACATATCTGACAGGAATAAAAAACAGATTGGCGTATACATGAATCGCAGTGAAAATATGTTGGTTGGTATCATAGCAATACTCAAAGCTGGGTGTGCTTATGTACCGATCGACCCTGACTACCCTGAGATCAGAACTAGTTATATCATAATGGATAGTCAGGCTGAAATTATTTTGACTGACACTGATTTAATGAGCTCGTTACAATCTCATACAGATTTAAAGATAATACCAATCGATTGCCCTAAGCTGATTACGTCAATTTCTTCTAAATCTCAAGAGAATTTACTGATAGAAACCAAGCCTTCAGATCTCGCCTATATTATTTACACTTCAGGAACTACTGGCAATCCAAAGGGCGTGATGATTGAGCATTCCGGGATTGTAAATAGAATACATTGGATGAACAGGCAATATCCATTATCAGAAAAAGACCGTATCTTACAAAAAACACCATTTACTTTCGATGTCTCAGTATGGGAATTATTCTGGGCTGGCTGGTACGGAGCAGCAGTCGTTTTTGCCAAACCAAATGGACACAAAGAGCCAACCTATCTGAAAGATTTGATTAATAAGAATGCCATATCAGTCCTGCATTTTGTTCCATCAATGTTAAGCGCATTCAGTGACGAATGCCATAACGAACTCTCAAAGAACCAAAATACTGAAGAGACATTATTACCTAGCTTAAAAAGGATATTTTGTAGTGGGGAAGCATTATCACCAGAACATTTCAAAAAGTGCAAAGCAGCACTGCCTCACGTGCTTGTTCATAACCTCTATGGACCCACAGAAGCTTCTGTAGACGTCTTATTTTATGATTGTAATGATATAACATCAAATATTATACCTATTGGCAAACCAATCGATAATACACAGGCCCTGATTGTAGATAAGGATCGTTGCATTTTACCTGTAGGTGCTATAGGTGAGCTCATGATTGGAGGAATAGGCTTAGCACGTGGTTATATTAATAAACCTGAACTAACTAGCGAGAAGTTCACGAACGATAAACTTATTCCTGATTTGGGCTACCCTCGTTTATATAAAACAGGAGATCTGGCAAGATGGTTACCAGATGGAAACATACAGTATCTTGGAAGAAACGACAATCAAATCAAGGTTCGTGGTTTCAGAATTGAGTTATCTGAGATCGAAAATGCTATTCTTAAATGCCAAGGAGTACAGCACTGTGCCGTTGTACTCTATTCTTCTCAGAAAGATTCAACGGATTATGCCCCAAAGCATTTATTAGCCTATTATGTTTCTGAATCACCATTATCAGATGATACCTTAACGAGACATCTACTCACTATTTTGCCACAATATATGGTTCCAGACATATTTTATCATTTACGTGAAATCCCTCTAAGCCACAATGGAAAACTAGATCGGAAAGCTTTACCAAAACCAGTTATTTATACAAATAGTGAAATAATAGCACCGACTACGTCAACTCAGATAGAGCTAAGTGTACTATGGAAAAATATACTCTCGATTAATAACACCGAGATTAGTATCAAAGATGACTTCTTCAAACTCGGTGGCGACAGTATTTTAGCAATTCAATTAGTTAGCCAAGCTCGACATAAAATGGGCGTTAACATAAGTGCGAAATCGATATTTCAATATAGAACAATCGACGGTTTAGCAAGGCTAATTGATTTAGAGAAAAAAGAAACGACAGCTGATAATAGCATGATTAAGAGTGACGAAGTAATGGGAGATGTACCACTACTTCCGATTCAAGAATGGTTTTTCAATCAAAAGTTCTGCAAACAGAATCATTGGAATCAATCCTTTCTAATAAAAGTCCCGAAATTGGATACAAACGTACTACATAACGCGATCCATGCGTTGGTTGAAATCCATGACAGCTTTCACCTCCGATACCAACTTGATCAACCAAATAGTATTTTTAAGCAATTTTACAAGAAAGACAGAACTGGAATCCCATTCGAAATATTAAACTTAGATACGCTACCAAAAAACAATGACGGTAAATATAGCAGAGAAAGCCTGAATGAGATCTTGACATTATGGCAAAGCGACTTCGACATCATCAGAGGGCCTCTATATCGCTTTGCATATATATATGGATATGAAGATGGTAGTGCTAGGATATATATAGCATGTCATCATTTAGTAATAGATTCTTATAGCTGGAGAATTATTACCGAAGACCTATTCTCTCTATACAATGGAAAGAATATAGATTTCAATAGTAGTAGTTACAGGCAGTGGGTACAGGCAGAATTAACATATGAATCTAGCAACCAAGAGGATAGCGCTTACTGGAACGAATTTCTAAAAGACTATCATCAAAATAATGCTCTACTAGCGCAGAAAACCCCCACTAAAGATAAAATAAGTTCAAGCTTTTCTCTTACAGAAGATATGACACTTATGCTGTTAAAGAAAGCAAACAATGCCTATCATTCTGAAGTTAATGATCTCCTCCTTTCTTCTGTATCATTAGCCTTATCGAAATTAACCTCGAATAATATTAATTACATTTCACTAGAGGGCCACGGGCGGGAAGAGATATCTGATACCGTTGATATATCACGAACAACTGGTTGGTTTACTACAATCTTCCCCGTAAAACTCACGGCTCATAATGATATCCAGAAAACGATTCTCGAAACTAAGGACACTCTCCGAAAACTTCCTAAGCGTGGGTTTGGATATGGGAAGTACCTTAGAGATTCTAGTTCAGAATTACCATGTGTTTTATTCAACTACCTTGGCCAGATTGACATTGGGTTGCACAACTGTGACTGGGTCATTACCGATGAACTGGCAGGGAATTACATACACAAAGAAAATTTAGATAAGAACACAATTAGCATATTTGCTTTTGTCGTAAAAAATGTCATCAAGTTTCATGTGTCCGGATTCCTTGAAAAAAGCCAGATGCAAAAGTTTTCCACAGACTTGGAATCACATTTAATAGAAATAGTCGAGCACTGCTCAGATTCAGAAATAGTTCAATACACTTGGCACGATTTTGAAAATATCAACTCTGAACATGACCTATCCAATCTTCCACTAATTCCAAATCCGAAAAAGGATTCATGGTTTGAAATGACCGATATACAAAAAGCGTATTTACTAGGAAGATCGTCCGATTACGAGATTGGGAATGTTGCAAATCATCTTTATTGTGAATATATCTATGACTCTTTGAATGTAGAAAAACTCGAAAGTATCATTAATTATCTAGTAAAGGAGCACGAAGCACTAAGAACAGTCTTTTGCCCAAATACACTCAAGCAAAGATACTTGTCTATTGACGATATTAATGAAATAAGAATTCCTATCAATGATTTCAGAACAAAAAAGCGTAATGATCAAGATTTAAATCAGATTAGAAAAAGACTTTCGCATCATGTTTATGACATCACATGTTTCCCACTATTTACTCATGAATGCACTATATTTGAAGACTGTATCGTTTTACATTTTAGCATAGACTTGATAATGCTTGACGTACAAAGTCGTCTATCGTTATTTGGCATGATTGATGACATGTACAGAAATAACGCTAATACCAATAAAAAACCAGATATAACATTCAAAGACTATCAAGACTATACACAGTATCTGGTCAAATCAAAATGGTATAGCAGAGACAGAGATTACTGGCTTAGCAAAATTCGAAAAATGCCTCTAAGACCAACGTTATCGCTAAAAATACACCCCGAAAAAATAAGCTATCCAACCTTCTCAGAACATACAAGGTTTGTACCAACTGATATTTGGGCTAAATTCAAAGATAGATGCACAAGCCAGGGCATGAGCATTTCTTCGGCATTGCTTTCGTTATATGGAAAAGTTATTAGTTATTTTTCTAGTCAAAATGAATTTCTTATCACCGTTACCTTGTTCAATCGGTATTCATTTCACGAACAAATAAAGGATATTCTAGGCGATTTTACATCTACTATTTTATTCCATTATGACAATACTAATACATCAGCCAAATATGACCTTACAAAAACACATGATGATTTGTGGTCTGATATAAATCATGCTCTATACTCAGGAGTCCAAGTACAGCGAGATTTATCCAAGATACATCATTTCAACCCTACTACTGCGGTCTCACCGATAGTTTTCACTGCTGTTGTTGGAACACGATCTAATAGTTTTGACACCAAAGCATTTCTTGAAGACTCAGAACATTTTAAGGAAAGATTTTGGTGTGCTCAAACCTCACAAGCATGGATTGATTTACAAGCAGTTGAGGTTAACGATCAATTAATGTCTAAATGGCTATACGTTGACCAGCTCTTCGACAGAGAAACAATCGAAAAAATGAATATACTCTACACTAATTTCATAACATATCTGTCTGAAAATAACTGGGATGATATGCTAAAAAGCGACATTTATCTTTCGGAACATGACAAGAAAATTATATCAAAAATTAATTCAGATGCGCAGGATTTATCTAGCCATACGCTGATAAGTCTATATGAAGATTCGATTGTAAACAATGGGCACCTCGATAATATCGCCGTTTACGACCAGTCGACTGACTCAAACTATACCCATAAGACTCTAATGACTGATAGCTCTTTACTTGGAAGCTACCTACATAATATAACAAACCTAGACAATTTCGACCCATCCACACTGATAGCTGTACTTTGTGAGAAAAACTATAATCAAGTTTTAACTTGCTTATCGATACTGAAATCAGGGCATGCCTATTTACCACTCAACGTTGACTGGCCACTAGAAAGAGTGATTGATGTTTGCAGACAAGGCAGGGTAAAATACATATTAACGACGAAAAATATTCAAAAAAGAATACCCAATCTTGACCCTCTAGAGCCTGAGTTCACAATTATCAATGTAGATGAGATTTTACAAGAACTCAGCTCAGACAGTGAAAAAACTAATATCCTAAATCAAATGGAATTACCTACAATAAAACAAACAGATATTGCTTATGTTATTTTTACATCAGGATCCACGGGCAAACCTAAGGGCGTTACCATTACACATAATGCGGCACTAAACACTCTCACTGCAGTTAATAAGCGTTTCAATATCACACATAACGATTCTGTGCTCGCTTTATCAGATTTAAGCTTTGACCTTTCAGTCTACGATATTTTTGGCATGCTCATCGTTGGCGGTAAAATCGTCTTACCTTCTCAAGGAAATACAAAGTCAATTGATGCCTGGGTAGAATTAGTCCAAGACCAAGGTATAACTATTTGGAATACAGTACCACAATTGGCAAATCTTTTTATAAATGAAATTGCAACCACTCTGCCATTCAATGCATCATTAAGGCTATTTCTTTTGAGTGGTGACTGGATTCCATTAACATTGCCTAAAAAAATCAAAGAGCTTTATCCAGCCAGCACTATAATGAGCTTAGGTGGCGCAACTGAGGCTAGCATTTGGTCTATATGGTATGAAGTTAACAGTATTCAGGATTCCTGGAAAAGCATTCCATACGGAATGGCCATGCCAAATCAAAAAATATATGTACTGAATCAGGCACTAGAACTTTGCCCTACAATGGTTAGCGGAGAAATATATATTGGTGGTATAGGAGTTGCTAAGAATTATTGGTTAAATGACGAGCTCACTAAAAAGAGTTTCATTAACCACTCGAGTCTAGGGAACCTATACAAGACGGGGGACTTGGGAAGAACACATCCTGATGGCTATATTGAGTTCCTCGGCAGAAATGACTTCCAAGTTAAATTAAATGGATATCGTGTTGAGCTTGAAGAGGTTGAAAAAGCCATAATGGATCTCGAACAAGTTGAAGAATGTGTTGTAGTAGTTAAGAATTTATCGAAATCCAAGGTTGTTAATATAAAACAAAATATATTAATCGCATATTGCATATCTGATAAGAAAATTAACGAAAATGAAATACTAAAATGTCTATCATCAAAATTACCTGATTATATGCTACCAACATTGTTTATACAAATTGATAGAGTGCCATTATCGCCCAATGGAAAAGTTGACCTCAACTCACTTCCGCAGCCCGTTATTGATAAATCGTACGAATCAGCAAAACCAAGAAATACACTTGAGAAAACTTTACAACAACTACTCGCGGAGATATTGGGGATTCCTGAAGAAGGCATCGGTATACATGATGACTTCTTTTTTCTGGGGGGTGACAGCATTATTAGCATTCAATTAGCAGCCCGTATTCGTCGTGAACTAAGCGTTTCGGTAACCTCTAAAGATATTTTCAGCTCTAAGACCATTGCCAACTTAGCTCATCACATTAAAAAAACGAGTGACAAAGATGACAGCGCCACCATTAATGAACAAGGTTTGTTAACCGGGAGGTTCAATTTACTTCCCATACAAGATTGGTTTTTTAAGCTAAATTTTGAAAATCCAGATTATTGGAATCAATGTTTCACCATTGATACACCTATCTTAGATACAGTAAAATTGAGCTCTGCTATTACTAAACTTGTCGAACATCATGATAGTCTCCGCCTATTATTCAATTACAATCATGAAAAAAAGAAAATAGAGCAAGAATACAATAAAGACGTTGTTCTCCAACCATTAACTATTCATAAAATTGACAATTCCATATTGAATAGTGATTTTTTGAACGATGACGATATAATAAATAATTTCTTTTCTAACTGGGAAAAAAGCTATAGCATCACGAAAGGACCGCTATTACGATTCGGCTATTTTGAAAATCTTGATACTCATAAAGCTAAAATAGTCGTTTCGTGCCATCATTTACTAATCGACACCGTGAGCATCGATATTATTATTCGTGACCTCAAAGCGATTTATAATGGAAAACCAATCGAATCTAAGGCAACCAGCTTTAGACAATGGATTGAAATTATTTCAAACTATTCAAATCTATATCCTAATGAAATTAGTTACTGGACAAGCTTACTAAAAGATTTCAACGATTCACAGATTTGCCACAGCTCCACGGATAACGAACAAAAACAACATTCAATGATCTTAAAATTAGATACCGATATAACAAACCGACTGCATTCAAAGTCTAATCAAGTCTATTCTACGAAAATCGACGAATTAATTATTACAGCATTGAACCGCGCACTCACTAAACTCAATAATAACAAACAAAATTTCATTACTTTAGAAGGTCATGGCAGGAATGATATAGCAAATAATATAGATATCTCGAATACAGTGGGGTGGTTTACTAGCATGTATCCTGTCAAGCTTGAGATTAAAGATGATCTAGGATCTTGCATTACTCATACAAAAGAAACGCTACGCAATATCCCTAACTCAGGTTTAGGTTATGGCAAGATAATTGGATTATCACAAATACCTTTACCAAAAATCTGTTTTAATTATGTTGGAAAATTAGATCGATCGGACTCTACATCTAATAACTGGTCTATAGACAGTGATAGCTTATCTTTGAATAGCAGCGAAAATAATCGTCTACCATTCGATTTGGGTATTTTCTGCTTCATCAAGAATGATCAGCTGGAATTTAGTATAACCAGTAGGTACTCTGAAGAGTCTACCCTTTCATTTGTCAATTATCTAAGAGAAAGCATCATCGAGCTCGATAATTACCTATCTAATATTAATAAAGCCATATTAACACCTAGTGATATTGACAATATCATCAGCCTGGAAAAACTTAATCACTTACAATCCGATAAGGAACTGGATTCTGTATTGCTTGCCAATAGTTTACAACAAGGTTTCATATATCATAACCTACAACAAGGCAATCATGATGATGCTTATCGAGTCCAAATAATATGGTCTTACAACTCACATATAGATACCGAGCTGATGAGAACCGCATGGTCAATAACACAAAATAATCATAGCAGCTTGCGTTTACGTTTTGATTGGGAAGAGGAATTTATTCAAATAATTGACAAAGTATCTCATACACCATTCACAGTTACTGACATCAGTAGACATGAAAGCAAACGGCAAGATCTGATGATAGAAGAAACATTAATTGATGAAAGAAAAAAACCTTTTGATTTCTCTCAGTCACCTTTATTTAGATTGCATATTATCAAGCTCTCAGATACAAATTACAAAAATATACTAACTATCCATCATGCCATTTTAGACGGGTGGAGTGGGAGCATACTACTGAGCAATGTCCACAATACATATTTAGATTTAATTGAAAAGAAAAGCGTTCCACACAAAGATAGCGACTGTTATATAGAAGCGCAAAGATACATACAGCGTCAAAAAAGTAATTCTATCGCATATTGGGAGAAGAAAATCAAAGGCATAAGCACAACCCCTGATTTAACTGGCCTATTGCGTCGAGAGAAAAGGCATATCAAGCTTAATAAAATCAAAAAGATTACGGAACAACGCCGAACAAACCTCATCATTGACACTGAAAAACTGAAAAAAATTCAATCTTTTTCTCAAAGTAAATCTATCACAATCAATGCCATACTACAATTTGCCTGGCATAAAACCTTAAAGATATACGGTAACTGCAACACAACAATAGTAGGTACCATCGCATCAGGACGCAACATTCCAATAGATAATGTTGATAATTCAATCGGATGTTACATCAACACCTTACCCTTAATATATGATCACTCCAGTGATTCTGAGTTCCCAGTTATCACACAAATACAAGCCTTACAAAACTCTATCAACGAATTGAATGATAACTGTATCATAGATTTATCTTTACTTCAGAAAAATGGTCAACGTATTTTCGACACTTTATTTATGTTCGGAAACTACCCAAATTCAGAAAATGACGATTATATCAAAAAACTCGGGGTAACACTGGAGGACGGCTTCGAAAAACGTGATTACCCCCTCTCGGTAGTTGCGGACATTAAGGAAAATAAATTATCTATCAATATTGACTACTCTACCGAACTATTCGATAAAAGCTCAATAGAGAGCCTATTGAAAATGATGAATTATTTGATAGATCAAATAATCATCTTAGATAATAAAAATATCAGTGATCTAAAATATATAGACAATGTCGAAATGAATAAAATCTTATACGAGTGGAATATGAACGAATCTCACTTCCCTCACACTAAGACTATCCATGAACTAATTCAAGATCAGGCTATCAAAACGCCCTCAAACTTAGCCATTAAATCAGCAACTAAATCATTCACTTATCTAGAACTCAATGATTACACAAATCAATTGGCACTGTATATTCGTAAGAATATCAAAAATTCGGAAAGCAATCTTGTTGCCTTATATTTCGATGATCATGTATTTACACTCGTTAGCATGATAGCCACGATGAAATCTGGCTTGGCATATGTTCCACTTGACTCTAACTTACCCACTAACCGTTTAGTCAATATTTTAGATGATTCACAGGCCGGAATTGTCTTAACATTATCTCATTTGTCGGAAAATATTAGAAAAATATCAAATTCGACACTCATTGAAATTGATTCAACAACCGCAAAGAACAATATTGACAAACTCCCGACTACGAATCTCGATAATTTTGTAACACCTTTTGACCTCGCCTATGTCATTTACACATCAGGCACAACAGGTAAACCCAAGGGCGTATCTATACCACATCAAGCCTTTATCAGCACTATCCATTCTTTTAAGAACCAATTTTTCTCTCAGAACGATACCATATCTACATATAGCATAACCAAGCCAGTATTTGATATATTTGGATTAGAATACGGACTACCTCTTACATCGGGTGGCACAATTGAACTTGATGATTATTTGAACACACAGATTAATTGTATGAATTATGATTTTGTTCAAATGACACCCGGTCTTTTTGAATCTAAAAACACTCATTTCTTTAATGCTAATAAATGCACCCTCATTTTAGGCGGGGAAAAATTGACCAGGACCGCTTTACAATCAGGTCTAAACATTTTTAAAGATGTAATAAATGCTTATGGACCAACAGAAACGACAATTTGGTCAACTGCAAAACTTTACACTAAAGACAACGTAGACATTGAACACGAAATTTTGAGCATTGGAAAACCCCTCAGCAATGAAAAAGTCTATATTCTCGACAAAAAATTGAACCCTGTTCCCGTGGGTGTAGTAGGCGATTTATATATTGGTGGCTCTTGTTTATCTACAGGATATCTTAATGCACCAGAGCTTACAGCTCAAAAATTTATTCCCAATCGTATTAAGTGCGCCCTAAAGGAGAGTGATTATTTGTATAAAACGGGCGATCTTGCAAGATGGCTAGAAGATGGGAATATTGACTATATTGGTCGTGATGATTTTCAAATAAAGCTGCGTGGACATCGTATTGAACTTGGTGACATTGAAAGTGCTTTACAAAATGACCCAAGAATCAAACAGTGCGTTGTTCTTATCAAAAATCCCAATAATAGCGATAATGTATCAGCTGAAGAACAATTTCTTGTCGCCTACTACACTTCGGATCAGAAGTTAAATAACCATGAGTTGAAAATAAATCTTAGCAAAGAACTTCCAAAATACATGATCCCCTCTGTATTTCAACAGATTTCGAAACTCCCTCTAACGATCAATGGCAAGATTGATCGCGCTTCGCTGCAGAATGTCGAAATTGAAAAACAAGCCAATATCGATACCCCATGTACAGCACAAGAAGAAGAACTTCTTCAAATATGGTCTAATATACTTAAAGTTAGCAATATCAGTGTAAACGATAACTTTTTCGATCTTGGTGGCAATTCTCTCTTACTTATCAAAATGTACAATCAACTACCCGATTATGTAAAAGCCAAGATGAATCTAGTGGATTTTTTCAGCTTTCCCAACATAAGAGCGATCTCCGAACACATTAATAATGATTATTTAACCCATGAAATTGAAAATAAAAGAATAGATACCGAGGATAATAACTCAGGAAAAATTGCCATTATTGGAATATCATGTAGATTTCCAAAGGCTGATAATTTAGAGGAATACTGGTCCCTTTTAAAAAATGGCGATGAAGGTATTACTCACTATACTAGAGAAGAATTACTCGAAGAGGGTATAGAAGAATCACTTTTAGATAATCCTAATTATGTGCCAGCTCAATCGGTAATTAGTGACTATAAATGTTTCGATGCTGAATTTTTCGGTTATTCTCAGCGTGAAGCTGAATTGATGGACCCGCAACATCGTGTTTTCCTTGAATCAGTATGGCACGCTCTAGAAGACGCTCAATGTGATCCGAAATTGTACGCAGGAGATATTGGAATATACGCTGGACTGAATCAAAATAACTACGTTAACGACCATGTTCACAATAAATATCAAAATCCTGACCCTACTGATCAATACCAAATAATGATCAACAACCAGGCAAATTTTCTTTGTACTAGGGTGGCTCATAAGTTAGATTTAAGAGGCCCTGCCATTACCGTACAAACTGCGTGCTCAACCTCATTAGTCGCCGTTCACGAGGCTTGTAAAGCAATAATTACCGGTGATTGTGATATGGCAATTGCGGGTGCTGTATCAATACGCCAATTGACGAAACAAGGTTACCTCTATCAGCAGGGATTAATATATTCGCCAGACGCAACCTGCCGCCCTTTCGATGATGAAGCGAATGGAACCTTCGAAGGACAAGGCGTTGGCGTCATTGTATTAAAGCCACTAGACCAAGCAATAGCTGACAATAATCGAATTTACGCCGTTATTGAAGGATCCGCTATCAACAATGATGGGCAGAATAAAATCGGTTTCACAGCACCAAGCGCAATACGACAAGCCGCTGTGATTAAATCGGCTCTGAAAAAATCAAAACTCGAATCAAATGATATTTCTTATATTGAAACACATGGAACAGGGACTAAACTAGGTGATCCGATAGAATTTAATGGATTAATTCAAGCTTTCAGCGATTCAGCCAGACCACAATCCTGCGCTTTAGGCTCAGTAAAAGCAAACATTGGACATCTTGACGTAGCGGCTGGAATGGCAGGCTTAATCAAAACGGCATTATGTTTATTCCACAAAACATTAGTTCCAACCTTACACTATAAGAGCCCTAATAATAAAATACCTTTGAATAGCAGCCCCTTTTATATCAACACCGAACTTAAGAACTGGGAGTCTTTCGGGATAGTTCGACGGGCTGGCGTGAGCTCATTCGGCATAGGAGGAACAAATGCTCATGTAGTTCTCGCAGAACCTCCAGAAATAAAACTTAACCACAGTGGATGTAAAGGGAAATCTAAGAATGCTTCAGATTCGTGTACTCTATATAAATTCAAAAAAACGGAATACTGGATACCACATAAAAAGAATTTTCTACCGGAGCAGGATAGTTTAAGTTCGAAAAATTTAGATAATAACCTCGATATAAAATCAGTAGTATATAATGCCTGGAAGAAATCCTTGGGAGTCACACAATTGAACGGCGCTGACGATTTCTTCCACTTAGGTGGTGATTCGTTAATTGCGAAGTTATTTGAAAATCAAATCAGTACAGAACTTGGCTTAGATATTGATGTCATTAGTCTACCTAATACCACTCTTTCTGGAATTATCGAACACTTAGAAAATAAAAAAAAGACAAAAATAGATTCAGGAACCTGTATTATAAAAATCAAAGAAGGTTCTAAAAAAAGCACACCCCTTATCATGATTCATCCTGTCGGAGGTGATGTATACTTTTATAGAGATTTATGCAAGGCGTTATCAACTGAACAAACTATCTATGCAATAAGATGCCCTATTTTGAAAGGAAGAAAGCCTTATTCGAGCATCGAAGAGATGGCAAGCGAATATCTTTCTTCAATCGAAGAATTTGGCATTCGTTATCCCTTCATATTAGGTGGATCTTCTTTTGGGGGAGTCGTTGCACATCATATGGCTTGTTTATTGGAGAAAAAACATAATAGCAAGCCAACCCTAATTATGATTGATTCGCCAGCGCCTGGTAATATGCCTAACCAGATGAACAAGCATGAAATCCTTGAATATATTGTAACTTACGGAGTAAAAGATATAAAAATATCTTTGGATATATTGAGAAGTTTCGAAACTATTGAGGAACAAATCAAATATGTTTCTGATTCGGCAAAATCTTCACAGTTATCAGAGATTTTATCAGAAAAATTTCTTCCTCTTTTCATTAATACCTGGCTATCGAATAGTGATATCATGACCCAATACAAACCTGATGTATTTAACGGGAAATTGATATTTTTTTCACACTCTGAAATCATTCCTGAATTTCCTACGGATCAATATAAATCTTGGTATAATTGGGTGAATGGTGAAAAGTATAATCACTACATTAAAGGTAACCATCTATCAATGAATGCCTCACCTAACATAGAAGAAATTGGATATATTCTTTCAAAACTCTACTTCAACAGAGACATACAATTTCAAATTTGATAAAAAGGAGATATTATGAGATTTTTAAAAAATGAATTTTCTTTTTGTAACACAAAAAGCTACTTTTTTTCAACCACGACGAATTTCAATAAAAAAAAATTGGTTGCTCAAATACACGGCATTGATCTAAGCTTTGATAAAAAATCTATATTCGATAATTTATCACTAGATATATACACCGGCGATCGAATGATGGTATTTGGTGAAAATGGCGCGGGGAAAACCACTATCGCTCGACTTTTAACATCGGAATTATTACCCGACGACGGGGAAATAATTATCCAAAAAAACGTGACCGTCGGTTATTTGCCACAGGATCTCGAAACTTTCGCCCATAGAAAGAACATAGTGACTGTCGGGGATTATTTACTAAATCCATTTCCATCAATAAAGATCATTTGGGATAAAATATCCGACCTTAAATTACGAATTTCTAAAATACAAGAGCTAGACTCCACATCAGATGAGCTTGAAGCGTTGGAACAGGAATTTAACAGAGGTGGCGGATACAAAATATGGAAAATGACCCGCGGCCTTAATATTAATCACTTAGACTTGATGAGAAAATTTCATAGTCTGAGCGGTGGAGAAAAATGTAGAGTTGCTTTAGCAGGCCTTCTCCTACAAGACCCAACTCTATTGATATTGGATGAACCGACTAACCATCTTGATAAAGCTGCAAAAGATTGGTTGATTCAATACCTGAAGCAGTATTCTGGTTCTTTACTTGTCATCACCCATGACAGGAGCTTTATGAGCCAGGTCGGCAATATTATGCTCATGGTTGATACAATGCATAAAACGATACAACAGTTTCAAGGTGGATATAAAGCTTTTTTAGAGAGAACCAGATTTAATTATGAATCCGATAAAAGCGAGGAATTAAAATCAGTGAAGAAAATCACTGAGATGAAAAATGAACTGGATCGGCTGACTAAAAAACGTGTCGGGGTATCAAGGTATGTGGTTAGTGATTGCAATAGAATAACTAAGCTTACAAAAGAATTGAAAAGCGCGAAAGCCAATAAACATGTCGCAACCTTAACGTACATAAGACCTGACTTCACATTCCAGAATAAATTGGACAAAAGAATCCCGACTATAAGGCTGAATAATCTCCAAATGTCATATGATCAATTGACACTATTTTCAGTGGTCAATGCACACATAGACAATGGCGCGAAAATTGCTATTATAGGTGAAAATGGTTGCGGAAAATCATCTCTTTTGAAACTCATTTATAATGAATATAAAAACAACCTGAATATCTCATGCTCGTTTGAACATGTTAAATTAGGCTATTTACCTCAAGAAACAGATAATCTTCAACTAGAAAATACTGTCATATCGCTATTCGAAAATGATGATATCCCCCTTAACACATCGATGCATTATCTGAAAAAGATCTGCCTATTTGATTACGATATGATTCATAAAAAAATAGGCGAGCTTAGCGTAGGACAGCGTAGAAAACTTCAGCTCGCTCGAATAATTGCAGATAATCCGAACGTTCTACTGCTTGACGAACCGACAAATCATCTTGATGTCTTGAGCGCAGAATCTCTGGAAGAAGCACTCAATGATTTTAACGGCATTCTAATAGCAGTATCTCACGATGAATATTTTATTAAAAATGTTGCAACTGATATATGGCGCTTGAATAAAGGAAAGTTAAACAAGGATGATCGCAGCAATTATAAACGATTGACCTAGGAATAAATGCTATATTAATTTTAAATAAAATTAACTACTCTCAGGAATTAATATAGCTCATGCGAGAAAAAGACACACGCTCATACATCAAGATATAATCGATGATTTGAGCAAAAATACATTTCTATCACGCCGTTTTGATTGGGCGCACTAAATAATAAAGTCTGCATTTAATATAAACTATTTCAATTTAACCCGATCCGTTTTTTCCCAACTCAACTCAATATCATTTCTTCCAAAATGACCATATACAGCTGTTTGTTGATAAATAGGTTTAATCAAATCGAGAGTTTTAATAATACCGCCTGGCGTTAAATCAAAATTACTTCGAATTATATCTTCAAGCTGATTGGATGAGAGCCTACCCGTTCCAAATGTTTCGATCATGATCGAAATTGGCTCTGCTACACCAATAGCATAGGAAATTTGAATTTCACAACGATCGGCAAGGCCAGCTGCGACTATATTTTTAGCAATATATCGGGCCATATAAGCGCCTGATCGATCAACTTTAGAGGGGTCTTTGCCTGAAAAACAACCACCACCATGACGTGCTTTACCACCATAAGTATCAACGATAATTTTACGCCCAGTCAAACCACAGTCACCTACAGGACCGCCAATAACGAATCGACCCGTTGGGTTAATATAGAAGCGTGTTTGTGAATCAATCCATTCTGCAGGAATAACGGGTTTGATGATTTCTTCCATTACGCCTTCTATTATATCACGCTGATTAACTTCTTCATCATGCTGTGTTGATAAAACTATTGCATCTATACCTATCGGCTTGCCATTACTATAACGCACAGAAACCTGACTTTTAGCATCCGGCCTGAGCCAAGGAAGCTTACCTGATTTTCTTACATCAGACTGCTGCCTCATCAACAAGTGTGCGTAAGTGATTGGTGCGGGCATCAAAACATCAGTTTCATTCGATGCATAACCAAACATTAGCCCTTGATCTCCAGCGCCTAGCTGCTCATCTTCACGATGATCAACCCCTAATGAAATATCACTTGACTGTCTTCCAATTTCAGTTAATACGCTGCATGTGTCACCTGTAAAACCAAGATCGATCGAGTTATATCCGATTTTATTGATAAGGTTTCGCACTATAGTTTCAATATCAACCCATGCGGTAGTCGTTATTTCTCCAGCAACCAATACCATGCCTGTTTTAATCAAAGTCTCACAAGCGACCCTGGCATTGGGATCCTTTCGAATGATTTCATCTAAAATAGCGTCAGAAATTTGATCCGCCATTTTATCTGGGTGTCCTTCAGACACAGATTCAGAAGTAAATATATTTATTGAGCTCATAATATATAATCCACCAGTTTGATAAAAAAAATATTTACATGTTATTCCAAAACCAGATAAGGATATGCCTTATTTACATATTATGGAATGAGTATATTTACTACAGAAATCGCAATAATTTAGCAACTATCCTCTTTCGAGGATAGTTTAATTAAATTTAATCATTCACTTCAAGCAAAGATAGCAATATTATTCGGTAAGACTTTTAGATAAAATATCTGCGATAGTTTTTACATTGGGTTTAATATTCATGCTTATATGATCTCCACTCACTTTCGTGACCTGCAAATTTTTGACTAAATCTTTCCAGCCTGATTCAAGATGAGCACTTAGAAATCTACTGGATTCGGTAGCAGAGAAAAATAAGACCTCTCCATTATATGGCTTAGGCTTATATTGACGCAATGCACGAGAATTTTCTTTATATATTTCAATATAGCGATCTAGATTTTTAATTGCAGGGATAAAGTTTTCTTTTCCTGCAATCGACTGAAGAAAATAAAGAATTTCTTCTTCTATATTTTTAGACTTTCCTGCGATAAATTTAGGCACTGGAGAATCTATTAGAGCGAGCAACTCTATAGCTTCACCGTTTTTTGTTAATTGCTGGGCAATTTCGTAGGCAATCAAGCCACCAAAAGAACTTCCACCAAGCCTGTAAGGACCTTGGGGCTGAATTTTTTTAATATGCACGATATAGGAGGACGCTAGCGTTTTTATATTCGCTTTAGGAGATGACGCGCCATCAAGACTTTGTGCTTGGATAGCATAGACAGATATATTGTTATCAAGTGACTCTACTAATTCTCGGTAAAAATAAGTTGTACCACCCATAGGATGGACTAAAAATAAAGGGGATGCAGTCTTTTTACTAATTTTCATGGGCACAATACAAAAAGGTAAAACCTGTTTTTTTGATTTGTCAGGATCAGCATATAACTGCAAAATTTTATTGATTGTGGGTGACGTTAATAATGAATCAACTTTCAAATCTAAATTAAGCTCTTCGTTAATCGTTGCTACTAAGTTCACAGCCATCAACGAATCTCCGCCGAGCTCGAAGAAATTATCATCTGGAGATAATGTCTGAACACCCAAATATCTTTTCCATAGAATGATAAGATTATCACACAAAGAATGACTTAGATTTACCAATTCATCCTCTGACGTATTTTCTGAAATCCAACATCTTTTTCTTTCAAACGGATATGTTGGCAAAGTAAGTTTTCGTATCGAACTTGGTTTTGAATAGATGTATTTCCAGTTAATATCTAACCCAAGTAACCATATTTCAGATAAACTAGAAAAAAATTGATACGCCTTATCATGAGTTTCCACATCAGGAGCGATATATTGAGAAAATAATTGATTGAGCAAATCATAGTTTTTATTCAGTATTGCCTCACGATTATTTTGCAAAATTTCGTTAACTGCATAAGCTTCTTCAATATTTAATGTAGTGGAGCTGGTTTCATCTTTCTCATTCAATTTTTCGATCAAATCCTGTACATCACGACACAATATTACTGAGCGATGGCGAAACGCTTTTCTACCAGTTTGAAGAGTAAATGCCAATTGAGTTAGATTAATATCTGGGTTCGATATTACATATTCAAGCAATCTCTGTCTAATATTATTTAATGCAGCCTGGCTACATGCTGATAAAGGTATAATGTAATAATCATGACTCTCAACAGCAATACTCGGTTGAGTCGGAGCTTCTTCTAGTATCATATGCGCATTTGTACCCCCAATTCCAAATGAACTCACTGCGGCCATTCGCTTTTTATCAATATCACAATACCAATCTTTTAAGACTGTATTTACGTAAAATGGGCTATTGATAAAATCAATATGTGGATTCGGACTAGAGTAATGTAAACTTGGAGGTATCTGCTTATTCTTAAGAGATAAAACTGCTTTTATTAACCCAGTAACTCCTGCTGCAGTATTGGTATGACCTAAATTAGATTTTATTGAACCAATCGCACAATATTGTTTTTTATTCGTATAGGCATTATAAGCTTGAGATAAAGCCTCAATTTCAATGGGATCACCTAATTTTGTTCCGGTGCCATGAGCTTCAATAAAGCCGATATCTTCTGGATGAACTTCCGCGGCCTCTAAAGCCTCGATGATAGCTTCACGTTGCCCATCGATACTCGGGGAGGAAAATGTTGCCTTTTGATTGCCATCATTATTAACAGCTGACCCTTTAATAACAGCATGAATTTGGTCACCGTCTTCGACTGCATCTACTAGCATTTTCAGGAGTACAATACTGCATCCATTTCCAATAATAGTACCTGATGCATTAGCATCAAATGGTTGGCAGAGACCATTAGCAGACATCATCATGCCGTCTTCATAAAAATAGCCTTGATGATGTGGCACAGCCAATGAGACACCGCCAGCGATCATCATATCGCAAGCTCCGCTTCTCAAGCTTTCACAGGCATGATGAATTGCAACTAATGAACTTGAACAAGCGGTTTGAATCGTAGCAGATGCTCCTTTCAAGTTCAATTTATAAGCTGCGCGCGTACACAAAAAATCTTTTTCATTCAATAATAAGATATTATTTAACCCAACAGTTTTCACAAATGAATTATTATCAAGAATTTCTAGTAAATACTGCGAAAATCCAACCCCTGCAGTTATTCCGATTAATCCGTTATAGTACGTGGGGTCATAACCAGCGTTTTCTAATACTTCCCAACAACACTCTAAAAACAAACGTTGCTGCGGATCCATCGCTTCAGCCTCAGTTTTTGTCATATTGAAGAATTCAAAATCAAACTCGTCAATTGCATCCAATACGGCGCTTCGAGGAATATAATTATCGTCATCAATTCCTTCTTTTTTAAATTCCGTAACCAGATCTAATCCATCTCTGAGATTATTCCACAAACACTCAGGATTATTGCTTTTAGGTAAGCGGCAGGCCAAGCCGATAATTGCCACATCTTTTTCAATCGAATTATCCATGACTGCGACTCGAAATTATGCGTTTTTTTCTACGCTCCCTTGGAGTATTAGTATCAGTTTGCGTAACTCTGTCAAAATAAGCAATGCTATTGGTTCTCTGTATATTTTTTGATAATGACCTAATTGTTGGATACTGAAATATATCAGTAACTTTTATATCGAACCCCATTTGTTTTCTTATCATATTCTGCAACCTTAGAGTTAACAAAGAATTTCCACCACGATCAAAGAAATTGTCGTTCGGAGAGATGGATTGTGTTTCTAATAATTCTTCCCAAATTTCCGTTAACTGAATTTCAGTTTTGTTTAAAGGAACGGTTTCCATCTGATTAATATTCTCTACCACAGGCTCTGGGAGCGACTTAGTATCTATCTTACCATTGATGGTCAGAGGAATTTTATCTAATTCAATGAAATATTTCGGCAACATATACTCGGGCAACCGATGTGACAAGAATTGAATTAAAATGCGCTTATCAACTGCATGACCAGTTTCTAGAGTATAATAAGCCACAAGAAAATCGTTATAATTATTGTCTTCGTTCTTTAGATTTCTAGCAAGCACGTAGGATTGTTTTATCCCATCATAGGCATTTAATGCAGCCTCCACTTCTGGAATTTCGATGCGATACCCGTTTATTTTAACCTGAAAGTCATTTCTACCAATATATTCAATTTCACCATTTGATAGCCATCTGACCAAATCACCTGTTTTATAAAGTTTTCCTAAAGCAAATGGATTGGAAATGAATCGCTGTGCGGTTAATGTTGGTTGATTGAGATACGCTTTCGCTAAGCCTGCACCTCCGATATATAATTCACCAATCATTCCAATCGGTACCGGCACAAGATTGCTATCTAGTATATAGGCAATCATATCATCCAGCGGCTTACCAATATTAGATACTGCCAATTCACTCGGAATAACTTTCTTTAAAGTCGCATGAACAGTTGTTTCAGTTGTGCCATACATATTGATTAACTGTGTCGTAACATTTGTTAAGTTTAAGTATCTCCACCACGAATTTAATTGGGTCGCATCAAGTTTCTCACCCCCCAAAACCACAGTCTTTATGCTTTTTATAGGACGATCAAGATATTGACTGATACACTCTGAAAACTGATAGAAAACTCGAGGGGTTAAATTTAAAACGCTAACTTCATGCATAAGACATAGCTCAAAGAATTGCTTTATGTCTTTCATTTCAGCAATTGAAGGAATAATTAATTTCCCACCGAATAATAACGCCCCCCACATTTCCCAGACGGAAAAATCGAATACATATGAATGAAATAAGGTCCAGACATCCTTATCTTTAAAATTGAAATGCTTGTCGGTCGTTGTAAATAACCGCAAAACGTTAGTATGAGTCTGCAGTACTGCTTTCGGAGCCCCAGTAGTTCCTGAGGTATAGATTGCATAGGCTAAATCATCAGGTTTAATTTCTACTTCTATCTCATCAGCACTTTCAGATTGATAAGTGAGATCATCAACAATTACGGCCTTATAGCCAACACTAGCTTCTGGAATTCTCGAAGCAAGTTTAGAGCTAACCAGCACAGCTCGAGGCTTGACGTCTTCGAGAATATAGCTCAACCTTTCACTGGGGCATGCGGGATCGATAGGGACATATCCTGCCCCTAATTTCAAGACCGCCAAGATTGATATCATCATTTCAACGCTTCTATCAAGTAATAAGCAGATTAAATTATTATCGCCTCTCTGGTCATAATTTTTGAGGATATGGCTAGCTAGTTGGTTGCTGCGTTCATGGAGTTGACGATAACTTAAGGTATGATTTTCAAAAACAACGGCAGTATTATCAGGATAAAGGCTTACCTGCTCTTGGAATTTATCAACTAACGTTTTATTATTCACAACTGGTTCACAAGCATCTGCCTTCGCAAGCATAAATTCATACTCTGTTTGTGAGAGCAGTTTTACACTGCTGGCTTTTTTAGATACATTTTCTGCGATTTGCATAAGAATTATTTGATAATAATCTGCCAGCTTTTCAATAGTTCTCACTTCGAACAAACTTGCTGCGTAATTAAACATCCCAGATATAGAAGATTTGTTTGTTTTTGCGAATAATTCGATGTCGTATTTTGCAATTTTATAATTTAATTTTTCTATTGGTTTATAATATTCGGTAACCAAGCTTGAAGATTGATCCTGAAAGCTAAAAGTGGCTTGAAATAACGGCTGACGACTCGTATCTTTTGGTACTTTTAACGCCTCTACCAATTTTTCAAATGGCAGCTCTTGATACTCTTGTGCTTCAACTAGTGAAGCATGTACACTCTGAATAATTTCCTGGATTGAATTTTCTGAGTCGATAATCTGTCTAATAGCTAAAGTATTCGAGAAGAATCCAACTAGATTTTCACATTGTGTCTGATTTCGATTAGCGATAAAGTTGCCTAGCATCAAATCATTTTG
>JAKORL010000033.1 GCA_029777855.1 Pseudomonadota bacterium | reverse complement strand
ATAAATTGATCCTGATGACCATCTTCCTGTGCAATTAACATAAGAAAAGTCGACATCATTGTAAAACGATTGTGGTCGAGTTTTTCTCTATATTCTCGCAGTTTTGCAGAATCAGATAATATGTCTTTTAAAGGCTCACCGTGCAAAGCGGTAACGAGTAGCATCGGAATAGCTTCTTCGAGTACACTTTTTTTATTATGACGATCGACTCGCCATAAATCACTGCGCGTTGTGGGGCAACCAATTAAAGCGAAAAAGAGCTCTGCAAGCCGTTGTAGACCAGGCATGTCGGGATAGAATTTTGCAAATAATAATGGTTTAACACTATTCGGCATTTTAATCGGTCTAACAATATGCTGACCTTCTTTAACGCCTTTTTCTCGAAGGGGTTCTCCAGTTTTAGGATTGATAAGAGTGTTCCAAATCTCTTCTAAAACATAACGCGTACCTGTAGGTCCCTTAATACAACAATGTTCTGGATGGCTGTTATCTGGTTTTGTCGTGGAAATTTGCGCCAAAGCAATTTCGTAGGCTATATCAGGATTTCGAACGAGTAACATTTCAACGGCTTTATCAAAATCTTTTTTGCCCTTGTTTTTATCGATAAATTGTAATGCGGTATTAATATCAACACAATCACCGGCACCTTGATTGATCAGTGCAATAAACGCAGTAACATTATTGCGATCGATGGCTAAATCGAGCGCAGTACCTTTTTCTGTGCGTTGATTTAAATTGACGTTACGTTTTCTCAGTGTTGAAAATACGTCTTCTGCGAACTTTTGGTCTTTTACGTCCATCGCATCTATAAATGCCATCACAGGCGTGAGGTGTCGAGCATCTTCGGTTTCAGGTTCACAGGTTGAAATACTCAGACACAATTCTAATGTTTTTAAAACGGTAGCTGTGGTTGTTTGTCGTTCACGGTGAGTTCGTAAAAGAGAATGTAATCCTGTTTCACCGTTGACATTGAATCCATTAATATTCACATGGCCTTTTGCCAGTATTTTCACAGCGGCTGGTTTTGCTTGTGCAATGGCTTCGGATAATAATGCTGCGCAATCTCGTTTTTTCAACCAGTGCAATTCAAATTTAATATCTTCAAATTTTGAACCGATGGTTTCGAGTAAATCGATAATTCCGTCGTTATCTTCAGGAAGATAAGGTTCGATTTGGCGATCGTAAAATAGTTTAACAGATTCTGGTGAAGTGAGTTTTCGTTTGTTTTCTTCATCTGGGGAGACTCGATAGTTTTCTAAGAGTTTACCCAAGGAGTACCCTAATTCTGGAATCATACATTCGTAGGTGAGTTGCTCCAGTGTTTTAAGATGATTTTCTTTTGGAGTATTGGGCGTATTAATTTCTATTACGAGATTTATGTAGGCTTGAGCTGTGTAGGAATCCTGACCAAAAGCACCTTTTCTTCCATGCTGCCTTAGTGTTGGAATAATAGTTTGACTAAAATCCATCAACACAGCTTCATAAGGGGGTGTGAAAGCTAATAATAGATCAAAGCCTTTTAATAGGGCGTCTGCATAATTGTCTTTATTACCCAGTTCCCCTTTTCGAATTTTATCTAAGCATAATCTTTTGTATAAAATATAGACTTCTGGAGACGTGATTTTAAATAATTCTTCGTGTGTCATCTCCGGATTTTTTTCCAGTGCTTGTTGAGCTCGGGTTGCACGCTCCATTTCGAGTGTTAAACGATTAATGTTTCGCGTAAAAGGAATGCCTACGGCTTTGGGTTTTGTGTTGGTATTTCGAGGTACTGGGACTTTAGCGTTTGAGTTGGATTCAGCTGGTACTACTTTGGCTACAGCGGTTTGATCAAACAGCACTGTTTCCGTCAAAATGCACTCTTCCAACAATTTTGCATTGGGTTGATGAATTCTGCGGTAGGTTTGTTCTTCGCTTTTGCTTAGCCATTGCAGTGGAGTTAGCGACAAAAATTCTTTAACCCATTGAGGATCTACTTTACGATCTAATTCTCTGGTCATCACATGTAAAAAGCATTTAATTTTAATGTAGCTCAGTCCGCCTGATTGTGTAATAGCATGGCCAAGACATCTGTCGGCATCAATCGCTCGCAGCCATCTAAGTTTCTCGGAAATTCCTGCGCCGGGATTAGGTTTTTCACAACGTTTTAAGTTGCCGGCTGTAACATCAAGTGGGTCTAAGATTAATTGAGTATAAAATAATGCTGTGAAAGCATAAGAATCTATATTATCAAGAAGGAACGGAATTGTTTTTAATGCATTTTCTACTGTGAATACAGGAACCAATTGCAGATACAATATAAAATAGGTTGGTAATGCTTCAACTCTGTCAATTTTGAATTTAGGATTGCGAATTAATTCTGGTGGCCATTTAGAAATATCGGAAAATTCTTGGGGGTTATCGTTTAAAAGTTTTTCGAGTGCTGCAAAATGAGTTTGTAGAACATCGTGTGGAATTGTATTGGTCCATGACACAAAGGTTGCTTGAGCCTCTAAAATGAAAAGGAAATCATCGCCTTGTACTAAATCTCCACATTGAACATAAGCTTCTGCTTTATCATGTTCGCCATAATGTCGAAGTTTTTGTTTAAGATCTGGATCCGCTTCATCAATTTGATCAATCGGTGCACGAAGTATTTGGATTCCTGTGGAGGCAGTGTGAGTTTGTAACTCGGTATTTTGATTATATAGTCCGATGGTATTCTGAGCATGTTGTTCTGCGAGAGGGTCTAGTGCTTCACCGGATTTGGCGACTTTCATATAAGCGCCAGAGTCTACGCCGCCAGGATTTCTACCCAGCTTATTTTCCATGTCCAATGAACCATCTTTTTTCGTGCGGACTAATTTACGACCGTGTGCACCTGATGATTCATATTTACCCGGTGCAAGTTCAACATAACCGAATCTGTCACTGACAGCGACTGCTTTTTGCTCGAAAATCTGTTCTTTTTCTTGTTTTGTTTTAGCATCGATTAATTGTTGTCTTGCATTAATGTAATAGTCACACAGATCGGATAGAGGATCTTTTAAGATGGGATTTTGAACAAATTGACCTTTTAAATGTTGCAAGCGCGAGATAATGACATTTAGCGGAATGAGTAAAGGAGAATTTAATGATAAATTTTCAATGTCGATTATTTGACGAGATATATGCGTTGGAAAGAAATCAGCAATCGGTAATAGCGGTGTTTCTTGAGGTATTTCGAGTGGTGCAGGTTCGAGTAATGGTTGGCCTGCGCGTGGAGGAGAATCACTGTTAGGTTCATCGTGATTGCTGTTTTGTTCTTTACCCTCTGTTAATCCCGCTACGGCTAATGCAGGCATAACTGCGGGTTTTTCAGTTGGAGAAGAGCCTGATGAAGTCGCAGGCGATGTGCTATCTCCACTGCTTCGATTTTGAGCTGCAGATTGATGATCATCATCACTTGATGTTT
Source organism: Pseudomonadota bacterium (assembly GCA_029777855.1). Lineage (GTDB taxonomy): Bacteria > Pseudomonadota > Gammaproteobacteria > JAIEPX01 > JAIEPX01 > JAIEPX01. The sequence goes on along the minus strand of JAKORL010000033.1, from coordinate 2 downwards.
TT
>JAKORL010000003.1 GCA_029777855.1 Pseudomonadota bacterium | reverse complement strand
TGAATTCTCGGTATCGCTTTTTGATGATGAACAAGGTAATATTCGGTTCAGAAGAATTAAGCATACGTGGCGTGGCGGAAAGTGTGTTTATTGCGGTGCATCTCAAAGCCAATACGATCGCAGCGACGATTTGGAGACGCACGCCTACGAATGGATACATACTAACAAGCCAGAGGAGATTTTTAATATGAAATTTGATGTTATAATTGGGAATCCGCCATATCAGCTTAGTGATGGTGGTGCGCAAGCAAGCGCTATACCTATTTACAATAAATTTATTGAACAAGCTAAAAAACTAAAGCCACGATATTTAACAATGATTATTCCGGCTCGATGGATGACAGGCGGGCGTGGACTTGATAATTTTCGTGCTGAAATGATACATGATGATTCTATTGAGATTCTTCATGATTTTGCAGATTCAAACGATTGCTTTTCAGGTGTTGAAATTAAAGGCGGCGTTTGCTATTTTCTTAGAAATAGCAATTACCACGGTAAATGTACTATATATCGTCATGATGGTGATGAAGTACGTAAATCTGTAAGATATTTAGTAGAACCTGGTGATGATATTTTTGTACGTGATGAACGCCTGATATCTATAAAAAACAAGGTTGCTACAGCTAAAGAAACCTCTTTTGAAAACATTGTATCATCGATGCGTCCTTATGGATTGCGAGGTGATGTGTTTCAAGATCCATCAAAATATGGATTACCCGAAATGCAAGATAATAAGTTTCCTAACTCTTATATAATTCTTGGTTTGAACAATCTAAAACGCCAATATAAATATATACCTTTTGATTATCCATTGCCAAATAGTACTGGTCATTTGGATAAATGGAAAATATTTATTACACGAAATTGGGGAATCGGTTCTTTTGATGATGTTCCCAGTAGTCCTGTTATTGCTGGGCCAGGTGAATTGTGTACAGAAACGTTTCTCGAAATAGGTCCTTTTAATTCAAAGGAAGAGGCGCAAAATGCATACTCATATATTTGCACAAAATTTTTTAGAGCACTTGTGGCAATAAGAAAGCAAGACCAGGGGGCATCAAAAGCAGTCTACCACTATGTTCCTATACAAGATTTTTCAAAACCGTGGACAGATGCAGAGCTATATGCAAAATATGGATTAACGGATGACGAAATTATTTTCATAGAAACGAAAATCAAATCAATGGATGGCGGTGACGATAATGGCAACTGAATTCTTTATTCAACGGCCTGCGATCACACCAACCATCTATGTGTATGAACTCATTGGCGTGGCCTCTCACAAGGGGTACATAAAAATCGGATATAC
>JAKORL010000032.1 GCA_029777855.1 Pseudomonadota bacterium | reverse complement strand
GTGGTATTCTGCTCATACTGACATTATAGCATTTAACGGATCTACTACACCCGGGATTAAATAAAAACTTAAATTAATTCCAAGGATTTCAAGAAGACATTGACAACCACAAAATCTAGTAAAAAATATAAATCTATCGTTATAACCTAACTAGGATATGCCAGATCACATACCCTTTGTATGATTCCAAGCTTCTTCTTGAACTTTTACCAAACGCAAAATGATCTCATCTAACTGCTCATTAGTTCTGTTCGTTGATAGATCTTCACCTTGAATGGCTTCCTCAAACGCATCTCCTATACCAGGTACTAAATAAGTGTGTAAATTAATTCCCACCACTTCAAGTTCCTTTTGATAATCGTGAAATGTTTCATTTTCTTTACCAATCAGATCGAGCATTCTTTTTCGCAGTTGCGTGAATAATGTTGATTTATAAAATCCTGGTTCTTGGCTGCTTTTTTGTTGCATATTAACCTCTATTTTTAAGTTGAAGTTTCCTAGAATATCGATCGATAGAGGCTATGTCAACACGACTGAGCTGAAGCTATACTGAGCCATAAGTACGCCTGAAATATAGTTATGGCTCGGTATAAAATATTATAGCGAGCCACAAGTCAAATAGCAAACCAGTTGTGGCTCGGTATAAGCCATCAGATCTGAGGAATGAGACCTGCTTCATAGGGCCTATACTGATTGACATAGGTACAATAATGGATTAAATCTAGTCTTTTTATTCCCATATGAGATTATTCATGAAACTCAGTCAATGCATTAAACCCATCAGCTATTTGAAAGCCAACGCTGCTGCGATAATTCGTGACTTTAATAAAGGCATAGTCGACACAGTAGGCATCACTTAAAATGACGAAGCCAAAGCAGTCTTGATGGATATTAAAATCTTTGATGTATACCAAGAGACTATCTCTGCCTTAGAACTCATAGCTCAGAGTAATCACACTATACAACAAGGTAGAGTAATACCTGCAAAAATAGCTTTCGATGAAATCAAAAAGAAAATTAAAGAAACTCTGTAATTTACCATGTCACTAAAAAAATAACCTGTTTACTTTGGTGAAGAAGCTGAAAATGATCTCTATGAATTATATTTATATATTGCCACGCATGATTCAGAACAAGCTGCAATGAATGATTTCAACTAGATATCCGACAAAACAATAAAATTAGAAACCATGCCTGAAAGAGTGACCTTTCACAAAAAACTTACACGAATAGGCATATATGACTTTCGTGAGTTAAACAATAAACCATACCGAATTATCTACCAATTAATAAATAATAATGTCTATGTCCACGCCATATTAGATGGACGCAGGAACCTTGAAGAACAAATTTAGCAATGTATTTCCACAGCACTCAGCTCACAGGAAGAAGCCCATATTTTAGTCTAAGAAAATAGAATTCGTAGGCATCCACACACAGCAAGGGCTATTCAGGTTATTTTTTTCTCTTATAAAATATGCGCCTACTATTTGCTTGGCGGATCGGGATTGTAGGCTATGTTAACTATTCTATAAATTATTCCATCCGAGTCACCTCTAGAATCTTTTTCTATATCAAGATGTTTTTCTGAAACCAATACTATATAACGGTATCTTGCGAGCTCTATTGCTGAAAGAGAACCTTTCGAATATCTCTGACATTGTTTTATTGCTTTTTCAATACGATCATCTTTTTCATTTTCTTTTCGTACAACTTTCCATTCTGTTAGTACTAATCCGTCAACGCTACGATATAGTGGATCATTCTCGTCTATCTTACCTGCAAGCACCAAATCAGAGCGCTCACCAGCGGTGTCGATTTTAAAACCCCATATTTTGTGCAACAACAAATGTGCCCCACCTAATTTTTCAAAGGCGAGTTCATTTTTTTCTTTTACCCAAACCTCCCTAACATTCTTATCTGCGACAAGCAAACGCTGCAAATGATTAAAGGCTATTTCGACTGTCTTTATTATAAATTCTTGTGAATCCTTCAAATGATACGTCATTTCATTCTCTAAAAGAGAAAGATTCAAAAGTATTTTTAAGACCATATTGGGATTTTTTGAATCCTTACTTAGAGACTCCACTATTTCCTGTGTTAAATAGAAAAAATTACTCAAAATCTTCTGAGATTCTTCTGAAAAAGACTTTTTGTAATCATTATCGAATTTTATCACGCTATCGTAGGTATTTATTGCATTATCAGCAATATCCTTACTAATTCCATAGGGATCATTCTTTCCCATATTAGATATATTATAAAAAAACGCACTACTATTGAGTAATGATTTTATCTTTTCCGAAATCAGATTCCAATCGCTAAATATATTACTCATGATTTATCTCCCATGTTATTTCCTTCAATCCCTTTTATCGTCCAACTTAATGCCATTCTTAATAACACCATAAAACTCAATCTTTACACTGCACTTATAATATTATAGCTTATTCTGTCTACATCATACTTCAAAGAGGGATAGGTTTAGGGCATATCGTCATTTTTAAAAACACGAGACTACAATAAATCATCCTAAGCTGCTTAGGCGAAGAATCCGATCTTTCTTGGAGGAAAATAAAGCGCAGCGAGGCGGAGCCGAGAGAGCCATTTCCGGAAAGTCAGACGGATTCTCACGCCGACTTTCAAAAAGGATGTTTTAAGAATGGCTCTCTATATTTGAAATTAGGAAATTGAAAAAAATCACATTCGTCGATTCGGCCCTGATTTATTTAGCCTTTAACACACCACTCAATAAATCACTCGCAATTTCTTTGAGCGATGATCTTTCGCCTTCTAAATCATCAAATACAAAGGGATTTAAGAATTGACGGCCAAACATCATTCTCTGATCAATTTTTTTTAGATGTGCTTGATCGCAAACCAATTGCCATTTTGTGCCGATTGTAATAATTTGATGCTCGATAATAGCCAATGCTTCTTTTTCTGATAGTAAATAGGCATGAGCAGCATCCAAACATACTGAAATCTTGCTCATGCGATTATTGTTTGTTATTAACATTCCTTGTGAAGCTTCATTTCCGACTCGGTTCTGAGGGCAAATATCATAGGCTGGTGTTAGCGATAGCATTTTCCCATCCCAAAAAGCAGCATGATTACGAGCATGATCATCAGTATTACCAACCAAAATATTAAAGACGATGCGACTGAATAATTCTTTGAGCGTTGCAGAAGCATCTGTAAATCTGAAGCGAATAATTTCAGCCAAGTTTTCGTAACTCGCATATCGCGCCATCATTTCATCAAGTTCCAAGAGTGTCAGGGCCGAAACCATCGATTTACGCTGCCAACCATTTTTCGAGAACACACGATCAAATCGCTTGATTAATAACACATCTTTGTTTGAGGATTTCTCCAGTGACACAGGCGCAACATTTAAGCCAGAAAGCTGCGCCAAACGCATAGCGATAAATTCTGCTTTTACAATACTAAATAAGTCTGTAGAAGAGGAAAATTTTGCAATGTATTTGACTTCGTGATCATCAATCAACGCCTTTGGTCGAGCTCCACCAATCGATGTGCCGTGATTTAATACCTCACTTAAATGCGGTGATAGAGGAATCCCTTTTTCGACTTGGATGGCAGCCTCTAGCAATTCTTTTAATGGGGCACTTACTGAAGTACGCGGTTCATAATTCGTCGGTGAAAGCTGAAAATCGAGCGCCCCTATCCTGTCAGAACCCGACTCAAGCAGATATGTCAGTTCATCAATTTGTGATACGTCCGCGTTTTTTCCCTGTTTTCCAAATTTTTTATTGATCATGACTCGACGGCCCCATGCATCCGGGGAAGCATCTCTGATGCAACTAGGCATACTCATACCTGAGAGAAGTGGAAGCAATCCTGGCTTTAATGGCAGCTCTGGATCGAATAATGCAATGGCATTTTCACGAGCCAAATAGCTTTGACCATAGTTAAAAACAAGAGACTTCCCAAGCTGAGTCAGCTTACCTGCAACTACAGGTACTGTAGATTCTGGTAACCAAATCCATACAAAAGCTTCATTGTAATTTTTTATTTTAGAATTCATCATCTATGATCCTCTTAGGAACACGAACAGTTTTAGGTATGAGTTTAATCTTGTCTTCAACTCGCTCACGCAGAGAATCAATAGTATCGGAAGTTGTCTCAAATAATGTAACTCCCACCAATGCTGCAATTTCAAAAACAATTCCGATTTCGCAATTTAGGTCTCCCTTTTCAATTTTATACAGTGTTGTACGGCTGATCCCGGCGCGATCAGCTAGGTCTTGAGCTGTCATTTTTCGCTCTTTCCGATGAAGTAAGATCATTTGCCCCATAAGAGCCACAGCCTTACGGCTATAAATAGAATAAGTTCTACGCTTGATGTCAGACATACCATTATTTCCCCAACCTATTGGGTCATTATAGATCTAGAAGCACCTGATTGTCAACAAAACTGTTCATCATAGTGAACATAAGAATGTCTCACGTTCATTATAATGAACATTTTATTCATTTAGATCGTTAAAGCGAAGCCTCTACGTAGAATTGACATTTGAGAGCCCAGCACATAACCTCAGCAACAACTTCAACTCTATTCTGTAAACTATGAACCATCGACCACTAGTACTGATTATTCTTGATGGCTGGGGATACCGCGAAAACCCAGCCTATAACGCTATTGAACAAGCGAAAACGCCTACATGGCATAAACTTTGGACTGACTATCCGCATACGCTCATCGATGCCTCAGGTTATTCGGTTGGATTACCTCAAGGCCAAATGGGAAATTCCGAAGTGGGTCATTTGCATATGGGCGTCGGAAGATCGGTACCGCAAGATTTAGTTCGAGTTGATCAAGCGATTCTGGATGGTTCTTTTGATCAAAATCCTGCATTTATTCAAGCATTTGAAAAAGCAAATTCAACAAATAATTCAGTTCATGTTCTGGGTTTATTATCACCTGGCGGTGTTCATAGTCACGAAAAACATATTCAAGCGCTGATTGCGCTTGCAGCAAAAAAAGGCGTGAAAAAATTGTGTATGCATGCCATTTTAGATGGACGAGACACTCCGCCTCGATCGGCACTTCCTTCACTGGCGCTCATCGATAAACAACTTCACGAATCTGGCTATCAGCCCATCGCGTCCATTTGTGGACGGTATTACGCGATGGATCGAGACAAACGCTGGGAACGCACACAAGCGGCTTATGATATGTACACCTCAGGTGATGCTATGTTCTTCGCTGATTCCCCTGCTACCGCATTAGAACAAGCCTATGAACGAGATGAAGGGGACGAATTTGTAAAGCCAACATTAATTACTCAAGGGGATCATTCTTCGATCATTCAAGATAACGATGTTGTTATCTTTATGAATTTCCGCGCAGATCGCACTCGACAATTAACGCGCGCTTTTATTCAGCCCGATTTTGATTTCTTTCCTCGTAAAAAAATTCCAAAAATAAGTGACTTTGTTTCTTTAACTCAGTATGCCGAAGATCTAAAGACACGCATTGCGTTTCCACCTGTTAATTTAAACAATGTTGTTGGACAGTGCATTGCTGATGCAGGTTTAAAACAATTACGAATTGCTGAGACAGAAAAATACGCTCACGTCACGTTCTTTTTTAACGGAGGCCGCGAAGAACCCTTTATTAATGAAGATCGTATATTGGTTCCTTCACCTAAAATATCAACTTATGATCTTCAACCCGAAATGAGCGCGCCTGAACTTACTCAAAAATTATGCGACGCTATTAAAAGCCAAAAATATGCCGCCATTATTTGCAATTACGCTAATGCAGATATGGTAGGTCATAGCGGAAATTTACAGGCGACCGTAAAAGCCATAGAAACGATTGATAATAGCCTTGCTCAAATAATTGAGGCATTGCACTCTGTGGGTGGCGAAGCTCTTATTACCTCAGACCATGGCAATGCAGAATTCATGTTCGATGAACTCACCCAGCAAGCCCATACCGCGCACACGACAAATCCAGTCCCTGTGATTTATGTTGGCCGCCCCTGCAAAGCCGCCGTAGCTGAGGGTAATCTTGCCGATATAGCCCCAACCATGTTAATGTTGCTAGGTTTGAAATTGCCAAAGGAAATGACGGCACATCCCTTATTCACCCTGGTGGAATAAGCAATAGTATGGCTAATTACTTTCTGCAGTGAATAGTTACTCATGGAAAAAATGAATCGACATTATAGACTTCTATTAGTCTCACTGACACTTTTGTCTACGACAGTGGCAGCAACGGTCACGTCGACTCGAAATCAAATCAGTAATGTCGACCAAGCTATCACTCAAACAAAGCAATTTATATCTCAGCGAAAAAATAAACTCGAGAGTATTCAAACCGAATTGAAACATGCTGAAATGGCCATGGGTGAATGGCACTCAAAGCTGGCTAGAACTAAACTCTCGTTGCAGCAATCAAATACCACTATCCAATTACTCCAATCTCAACTTGCACAATTGAATCATGAGCGTGATGAACAACTGCGCGCTTTGGGTATTCAAATTAAATCTCAGTACATGCTGGGGGAGAAACACCCCCTAAAAATTCTATTAAATAATGAAAATCATGCCAATATTGATCGTAACAATAAATATTCCGAAATACTTGCAAAACATCGCTTAACCACCTTGAAATCGCTAGAAAAAAACCAGCAGTTGCTCGCACTAAAAAAAGCGGCTTTACAGCAACAACAAGATGAGTTGACTCATTTACAACAACAGCAGTTATTCGCGCATAAAAAATTGCAGGATCAATTTCAACAACGACAACAACTCATGAGTCAAATTGGCCAAAGTATTTCCAAACAAGAAACGAATCTGCGCAATTTGGAACAGAATAAAAAACAACTTAATGCCTTGCTTTCACAACTTCAAAGAAAAACCAGTTACACTGGAGAATTTGTCAGCAAACATCGCGGTCATTATCCCTGGCCTGTTAAAGGGAAGGTAATTTCTGAGTATGGCCAACCAATTAAAGGCAGCCAACTCAAAACCAATGGTATTGTAATTGGGGCGAAATATGGTAATACTGTGCAAGCTGTTGCACCCGGGAAAGTTGTTTTTGCAGACTGGATGCCGGGTCTAGGATTTATGATTATCATTGATCATGGTCAATCATATATGAGTATTTACGGACATAATCAACGTCTTTTAATGACAGTTGGCGACATTGTCAAAACAGGTGATGAAATTAGTCTAGTTGGTGATAGTGGTGGACAACCTGAACCAGGTTTGTATTTTGGTATACGCCACCAAGGTAAGCCAATTAACCCCCACGAATGGTTATCATAACTGGAAAAATTGTGACACCTGAACTATGGTTAGAGAGCTAATATTCAATAGAGATACAGATACAGGGAGTGTATTGTGAATTCATTTAAACGCATTGTTTTTGGATTAATGTCGTTCGTCATCGTGACAGGCTTGTGCATTACGACTGCCACGCTAGCATCCGATACGGCTGATGCTGAGCAAAGTAAACGCACCTCTCTAGAAATCCCCGTACAAGACATACAACGTTTCTCAACTGTTATTGCTCAAATAAAACGCTATTATATAGAAACACCCACCGATAAAGAGCTCTTTAATAATGCCATACGGGGCATGTTACTGAGTTTAGACCCCCACTCTGCTTTTCTAGATGAAGACGATTTGAAAGATTTGCAAACAGTAACCACTGGCGAATTTGGTGGCATCGGTATTGAAATCATCCCTGAAAATGGTTACATCAAAGTGATCAGTCCTTTAGATGATACACCTGCATTTAAAGCAGGTATGAAAGCCGGCGATTTAATTGTAAGAATTAATGATAAAATTATTCGTAAAATGACGGTACGAGATGCCATCAATATGATACGTGGAAAACGCGGCACCTTTGTTGATTTAACTGTGTTACGTAAAGGCGAGAAAAAACCTTTACATTTTAATGTCATGCGTGATGTTGTTAAAGTTGCATCGGTAAAAAATAAAATGCTTGAACCAGGATATGGCTATGCTCGCATCGTATTTTTCCAAGCACCCGCCGCTGATGATTTAAAAAATGCTATTCTTAAATTACAGCAGGAAGCAAAAGGTCAACTTAAAGGCTTAATAATTGATCTACGCAACAATCCTGGTGGATTATTAGATTCAGCGATCCATATTTCTGACTTATTCTTGGATGCGCCTAAATTGAAATATGACGGGCTGATTGTGTATACAAAAGGTCGCATACCAGGCTCTGATATTCGAGCAAAAGCCACACCAGGAGATATGATTGCTGGCGTGCCTATGGTTGTATTAATTAATGGTGGCTCTGCTTCAGCGTCTGAAATTGTTGCAGGAGCTCTGCAAGATTACAAACGTGCGATTGTCATGGGAACACGAAGCTTTGGTAAAGGTTCAGTACAAACCATTATCCCCATAGACCGATCAAGCGGAATTAAATTGACCACCGCACTTTATTACACACCAGCGGGTCGATCTATTCAAGCAACCGGTATTGTCCCAGATATCACTGTCAATGAATTGAAAGTGAATAAAGAACAAGAGGATAAATTATTAGATGACGTCGATGAAAAAGATTTATCAGGTCATTTAGGTAATCCTAAAATTAAAGAATCTGATAAAACGTCTAAAGAGAGTACGAATACTAAAGAGAGTACGAACCCCCTAGAGGATCAAACGGCAGTCCCTACAAATCCGTTGGTTTATGAAGATTATCAGTTGTTTGAAGCCCTGAATATGCTAAAAGGAATTCATGTTGAGAGGGGTGATTCTGAAGCAAAAATAATTGTATCAAAACCCAGCACAGTGGCTACAAAAAAATAAGGAAGAAATGGGGTCAGGTCTTTGAGGAAGGGGTCAGATCTAATATTAATTCAGCTATCATTACTGAGTCTCATATCCCACCTCAGTATTTGCTGGTTAAATATTAGATCTGACCCCTTCCTCAAAGACCTGACCCCATTCCTTTACACAGCGACAGGCGCTTTAATAGCCGGATGATGTTTATAATCAATAATTTCAAAATCTTCGTAACGATAATCAAATAATGAATCTGGTTTTCGATGAATTTTTAATTTCGGAATCGCCATGGGTTTACGTGACAATTGTTGGGTCACTTGTTCCATATGATTTGTATAAATATGACAATCCCCTCCACTCCATATAAATTCACCGACCTCTAAATCACATTGCTGCGCAATCATGTGCGTCAATAATGAATAAGATGCAATATTAAAGGGGACGCCTAAAAAAGCATCGGCAGAACGTTGAGTTAATTTACAGGATAAACGACCTTTGGCCACATAAAACTGAAATAATAAATGACACGGCGGCAAAGCCATCTGATCGACCTCACCTGCATTCCATGCGCTCACAATTAATCGGCGAGAATCTGGATCCGTTTTTATGGTATCAACCAGTTGTTGCATTTGATCTATAATTTTACCGTCTTTACTTTCCCAATGACGCCATTGTCTTCCATAGACTGGCCCAAGATCACCGTATTGATCAGCCCACTCATTCCAAATCGTCACACCATTGTCATTGAGGAATTGAATATTGGTATCACCACGTAGAATCCATAACAACTCATAGATCACACTTTTCAAATGAACTTTTTTTGTGGTCAGCAATGGGAATCCTTGAGAAAGATCGAAGCGCATATCGTAACCAAAAATACTTAAAGTACCAGTGCCTGTACGGTCTCCTTTTTTAATTCCGCGCATTAAAATTTCTTGTAGAAAATTCAAATATTGTTGCATATCCTTTACCCCTCAAGTGTCATCGTTTTTTTACAAAGATTGCTTTACCGCGGTAAGCATACCACAATAACAATCCACCCAATATAATCATTGGGGCACACAGTAGCTGCCCCATCGTTAACCAACCAAAAGCTAAAATTCCAATTTCAACATCGGGTTCTCGAACAAATTCAATGAGAAATCGAAAAACACCGTATGCCAATAAAAATAATCCAGTTACAGCTAAGGGAGGACGCTTACGAGCAGAGAAAGTCCATACCAAAATAAATAAAACAACACCTTCTAAGAGAAATTCGTATAACTGAGATGGATGTCGAGGCAAATTATCTGCATGCGGAAATACCATCGCCCACGGTACATTTGTTACCCGCCCCCACAATTCACCATTAATAAAATTGCCAATGCGGCCCATTCCTAAACCGACAGGAACGAGAGGTACTACGAAATCAGCAATCTCTGCAAATGTTTTTTTGGTTTTAAACATAAAAATGATGATGCCGACAAGCACGCCGAGCAACCCACCATGGAAGGACATTCCCCCGTGCCATGTTTGTAATATTTCACTTGGTCTGGTCAACAAAAACATGGGATTATAAAAAACGAAGTACCCTAATCGCCCGCCAACAACAACCCCAAGCACCATATAAAACATTAAATCAGTAACCTGCTCTCGCGTCCAACCACCTTTAGAGTATGCGCGGTAGACTCCCAACAACCAAGCACCCGCAAATCCAATTAAATACATAATGCCATACCAAAAAATTTTGATAGGCCCAATTTGTAAGGCAACAGGATTGATGTCAGGATATTGAATCATGCTACATTCCATTTTTTGTGTGAAACATGACTATACCAGGGAAATTGCGTAGTGAAAATGGCGGATTTTGATCAACTTAGCTACTTGAGTCCATCACTTCTCTACTGGTATAATGCCATTTTTGGAGCTTTCTTAAACCTACGGACGAGGTACCCTTATGCTACTCAATCATAAGCGATTCATTAAATTCGCTACGATTCCTTCTTTCTTATTATCATCATACGCTTTTGCTAGTGGTATTCAGTTAGATACCAGCTATTCAGCAGCCGGGTATGCGTGGGCTGGCCGCGCAGCGCTTCATGATGATCCCAGTACTGGCTATTATAATCCTGCAATATATTCTACCTTTTGCCATCCAGAAATTGGACTGGCTACAATTTTTGCCTATGTAAATCCCGATGTAAAAATGCTCAATGCGCAAATCGATGCTACAGCCCTAGGACTCGGAATTTTACCTACCGCGGGTAATGACCGAGCAAGTATTGGAGGATGGGCTATTATTCCAGGTTTACATGCAGTATTACCGTTACCGTATCACTTCAGTTTGGGATTAAATGTGTCCACACCCTGGGGATTAACATTTGAATATCCTCGCTCGTCTAAATCACGTTATTTCGCACAAGAAGGTGCACTAAAAGTTGTAGATATCGATCCTGGTATTTCATTTGAGGTGTTTAAAGGCTTTTCAATTGGTGCGGGCTTCGATGCTATTTATAGCCATTTTTCAAGCAAACTCGCTCTTCCTGATTTTAACTTATCTCCTCGCCCTAGCCCTGCAAACGATACGTATGTTATCAACAAAAACGGGGACAAATGGTCTTATGGTTGGAACGCTGGACTACTCTATAGAGCACCAACACGTACTGAAATTGGTGCTGGATATCACTCCAAAGTCTCTACAACTACCAGCGGCCCAAGCTCCGCAATCGATGGCTCATCAGGACTCGAATTTGATGGGCGAGCACATTCAAAATTCAAATACCCAGAATTTTTCAATCTGAGCGTTACTCAAGCTCTCTCATCCTGCTGGACATTTTTAGCTGATATTCGTTATACCAATTGGAGTAGTGTGGATAAGAATGTACTTAAATTTAGTGGTGCTGTGGCTTCTGAAGTACCCACAATTGTATTGCCACTCGATTGGAAAGATTCTTTTAATTTCGCAGTAGGTTTAGCATACAAACCAACAGAAGAATGGAAGCTTAAAATCGGCTTTGGTTATGACGAAACTCCGATTCCTTCAGATGACAAGCGTCCGTTTCTTATCCCCGATAGTAATCGCTATATAATAGGGTTGGGAGCACAATATTATGTGAATCCTTGTCTGCATTGGGATGCCGGCTATACAATGAAAATTCTTGCGAGAAGCCATATGAATGGCACAACTATACCTGCAGCAGCACCGATTGTAATTACCTCTGATGCGTATGCATCTACTTTAATTAGTGAATTCTCATTTTCACTGACTTGGGAAATTGCTTAAATAAAAAGGAAAGGTGTCAGATCTTTGCTTAACTCATTTTCGGATTTATTTAATAATAAATCCGAAAATGAGTTAAGCAAAGATCTGACACCTTCCCACTTCCTATCGACCCGCACGAATTAATCCACCTAACCCTGCTTCTTCTAACGCTAATTCTAAATGACCTCGAATTTCAACGGGATCATCCATCGCTAACACTTCGTCGAGTAATTTTCGCGCTTTACTCATCGTGAATGTTCGAATGACCCATTTTATTCTGGGTAAATGTGTCGCACTCAAACTTAATGCATCAAATCCCATCGCTATTAAAATCGGTGTTGCAACAGGATCACTGGATAATTCTCCGCATAAACTTACTCGTTTACCTTCAAGATGTACATTGCTCACAACATATTTCATCGCGTGTAAGACTGCGGGATGCAATGGATCATAAAGTCTTGCCACTCGTACATTACTTCGATCTACCGCTAAGATATATTGTGTTAAATCATTACTGCCGATTGAAACAAAATCAACTCGTTTTGCAATTTCACGAGATAAATACACCGCAGAAGGTACTTCTATCATAACGCCAAATAATGGCATCGTAACTTGTAAACCTTCATCACATAATTCTTCATAGGCTTGCACAAAAAGTCGACGCGCTTCTTCCACTTCAGCAATTGTGCTGATCATGGGTAACATCACTTGTAAATTTTCAAATCCTTGATTGGCACGCAACATGGCACGAAATTGCACAAGAAAAATATCGGGATGATCCAAAGTAATACGAATTCCTCTCCAACCTAAAAATGGATTTTTTTCTTCGATAGGAAAATAAGGTAATGGTTTATCTCCACCAACATCGAGTGTACGCATCATTACAGACCGAGGAGCAAATGCTTTTAATAATTGACGATATATCACACGTTGTTCTTCTTCAGTTGGAAAACGATCACGCGCCATAAATGGAACTTCTGTACGATGTAGTCCTACTCCTTCCGCACCAACGCTCAACGAACGTCCAACATCAGACATCAATCCCGTATTTACAAACAACGATGTGACATAACCATCCAGTGTTTCTGCCGGCAAATCTCGTAACTCTTCGAGCTCTGAATCTAATTGTTTTTCTTCACTTGCTAATCGCTCAAATTCTTCTGTAACAGTTGCAGAAGGATTTACAAATACTTGACCAAAATAGCCATCAATAATAATTTGACACTGATCACATTTAGAAATTGGCATTCCAGTGACGCCCATTACAATAGGAATACCCATTGCACGTGCTATAATAGCCACATGAGAATTACTGGAGCCTTTTAAAGAAACAACACCAACAAGCCTATCTTCCGGTACCTCAGCTAACATAGAAGGCGTGACTTCTTCACCAATTAAAATTGTTTGCTCGGGATAGTGCACTGTCTTTTTTTCTTGCGCTTGTAGATGAAATAAAATTCGTTGACCTAAATCACGTACATCCGCTGCTCTCTCGCTTAAATAGGAGTCATCCATAGATTCAAAGGAAGTGACATATTGAGTAATAACATTTTTCAACGCACCTTGTGCCCACATTCCTGAGTGAATACTGTTTTTTATTTTAGTGATAAAAGACTGGCTATCAAGCATATGTAAATAGGCTTCAAATAATCCCAACTCCTCATCTGGCAAGCTATTACCCATCATTTCTTTAAGACGCGAAATCTCTTTAATTGTTTCTACAATAGCATGATCTAATAATTTTTCTTCTTCTGAGATATTTTCTGCGACACGATCAGGGACAGCATCGATATCTGTTAACGGAAATACCGCAACTGCAGTACCAATACCCACACCCGGTGAACTAGGTAATCCAGAATAGGTTACTTCGTGAATCGTTGTCGAAAGAGCAGATTCTGATTTCCACAGGGTGCCCATCACTTGTGCATGAGCAATAATGCCTGATAATTGAGCGCACAATGTAATTAAAAATGATTCTTCAGATTCATCAAAATAAGCTGGGTTTTCTTGTTGAACAGTTAACACACCCATTAATTCTCGACTATGAGTGAGCGGCACTCCCAGAAATGCAGAAAATTTTTCTTCGCCAGAATCTGAAATGATATGAAAATTGGGGTGTTCAATTGCACAATCTAAATTAATGGGCTCTCCACGTTCACCCACTAATCCGACCAATCCTTCACCATACTTAATGCGGGCTTTGAAAATAAGCTCGGGATTGAGGCCTTCTGTTGCTGCTAAAACATAGTCGCCTCTTTCAGGATCAACAATAAAAATACTGCAAGCATCTGCGGAAGTATTTTCTTTTACTAAACGTACGACAATACTTAAGGCTTCACCAGTATCTTTGGTGGCATTTACCTTTTGTACTATGCGTCGTAACGCTTTGAGCATTGCACTATTTACTCCTGTTGCAATAAAAATGACTCAAATTCTTTGAGCATCTCTCTATAAACTTGTCGTTTAAATAAAATAATTTGTTTTGCTGGATACCAATAATCAACCCACTGCCACGATACAAATTCTGGTTTAGGACTCACATCTAACTGAACAGCAGAATCATCGCTAATCAAGCGCAATAAAAACCATCGTTGTTTTTGCCCTATACATAATGGCTGCATGTGGTAACGACGAAAACGTTTTGGTAAATAATAGGTATACCAATCTTTGCTTACCGCGATTATTTCGACATCAGTCGGTTTTAAGCCTACTTCTTCGTATAATTCTCGGTACATTGCCTCTTCAGGGCTTTCATTTTCGTTAATTCCGCCTTGTGGAAATTGCCATCCTCCCATCCGCCCAAAGCGTTTGCCCCATAGAAGCTTACCTTCGAAATTGGATATGACGATACCAACATTAAGTCGAAAACCTTCTGCATCGATCATGAGCTACACTCTTCCTTAATACATCTAAGAAAAAACTAGCTTCATTGTTTCATAAAGATGAGTCTGAATCCAGACTTAGTAGCATTTATTTGCCAGAGCTTTTTTAATAGGGTTCAGACGTTCAGATTTTGTCTAAAATTTATTATAAAGCCGGAGTTTACAGACCAGTAAATGAGGATTCTAAAATAAATTTTTACACCCAAGATGGGCAAAATATGGACGTTTTAACAAGCGAAGTGCCAACCCATAGCGCGCGAAACATGCTCCAACATAATAGCCCCTCGAATGCTCGTGCCTTTTTGATTAACACGAGGGCTGATTACAGCGATTCCAGCATGACCCAATGCAGCAGCAAGAATATAACCTGACACACCACTTTTTGCTGGCATACCAATACGCACCATATAACTACCTGTTTCGTTATACAAACCGCACGTCGACATTACCGCAACAACGGTACGTGTCGTTTCTTTTGAAATGATTTGTTCACCATTTTCATTACGGCCACCATTAGCAAGTAGCATGGGTAAATGACTGGCTTGAGTGGGGGTTGCCTCATAAGAACACAAGGCGAAATAGGCGTCTAAATCATGATCGACCTCACCGGGTAATATACCACGGCTTTTTAGTAGATACGCGAGCGCGCGATTTCGATCACCTGTACGGCGTTCAGAGGCATACACTTTATGATCTAAATTTAAATGAGTACCGAAAAGGCGCTCCATCCAGCCATCCAACCAAGCCAATTTTTGTTCAGCATTTCCGGGAATATGAGAGCTCAGTGAGATGGCCCCTGAATTTAGCATGGGATTTGCGGGTAAAGGTCCGTACAGATCCAAACGAGAAATATTATCGAAATCGCCACCCGATGGCTCAACTTGGGTCCATTGGAGGATTTGATCTAACCCGTATTCTTCAACTAGGCCAATGAGCACGACTAACTTTGCTGTGCTTTGTAATGTGACTTTGATTGCGGCATCATCACCAGCAAACAAATGAGTACCGTCTAATAGACGCACGGCTATACCAGTGATGTCTACTGGCACCGAGGCAAGTTCAGGGATATAATTCGCAGCAGCCCCTTCGCTATTGCCCCGAGCTACAGTCACCGCTTCTTCCATTACCGCTTGAAGCTTTTGTACATCAATAGTTGTCATGCGAACCTCTCCCCATAAATATTTGTATAGTAGCATAAACGCGGCATTATGCCGAATTGGAACCCTACAATCTACTGAATTCGTCTGGTTTTCCAAACTAACAGGAAATCCGTAAGAACGTGCACTATACTAAAGTAGTAGTCATTAGGGTTTCTAATGTATCGAGACACCTAACGGAATAGCCACAAGTTACAAGGTAGTCGATTATGATTAATAGTCAGGAATTTAATCCTTTCAACATCTTGCCACAGCCATTGATGTTGCATATTTTATTACATACTTTCACAGAAGATGGGAAATGTTCATTGGATTCAATTTTAGATTATCAAAAAGCAAATCATGAATTTTCTGCAATTTTATCTGACGAAACTAATTTACGATATATATTGAACTCAATGCCAATAGAATTTAATATTGGTTTAATTACTTCTTTAAAAAGACGAAAAATTACAACAGAAGAAGGAAGGTATCGTGCAGGACTCGCATTACTTTTTCTAAAATACTTATACGAGCATGTAAAACCATTCCCAGATGATGACTTTCTCATCAATCATTACAACGATTATCATAATTCATTCAAATACCTACAAGAATATTTTTTTGACTATCCTATGCCTATGTACGTTAGCAGCATTGTTGCATTTTACATTTCAAAACGTCTCCTAACACTTGATGCTCTAGATAAAAATCTTCGAGAAAAAGGGGCTGAGATTTTCAAAATTGCAATTTATTGCATTAAACGAGCCGATGAATTAGAGCATCCACTAGCAAAAATATTTTATGCTGATATGGTTTCACAATTACAACGACTCAATGTCAGAATCGAAGATTATATAAAATCTGAATTACAAGACGTTCTTCCTAGCGACACATCTGACTTGATATCATTATTAGGCGGCGATACCCCGATTGATATGTCAGCGTTTAACGACGAAACAAAAACGCTCATTACTGTAACTTGGCGAAAGTTAATTATAGAACAATGCGCAATTGCCTGCGATCTTTTTAAATTTGCTTACCAAAATAACAAAATCGTCCAACTCACAGACTTTTTTTACACATGCTATCAGGTTAATCATTTTCATAGACATATTCTAGCTTATAACCCACTTTTTGTTCACAGTGAAAACAAAGAAAGTCTACTCTATTTATTAGACAAATTCTCTGTGGCTTCCTTAGTTACTCTTCATCAAGCTTTTCGCGTGAGCCAACCAAATCCTGACTCTGTTTTACTCTCAACATTATTAATGCTGAATAAAAATGAATTAAATGATAATAAAACCTTAATTAGCGAGACGTTAAGCCTGCCTCAAAAAGGAAACGCGGGGTGGAAAATATGTTTTCACGACGCTTATCGTAATGCTGTTGATGAAGGGATGTTAAAATCTGTATCGTTTGGACAAATGAAATTAATACTCCATTATTTTATTCTTGTAAATCAAGGAGGATTAATTGATTCCATACTGGAACGGGATGCATCAATTGTAAATTGCATCTTACATTCCCAAAATGATCAAGTTCAAAATATCGCCTTGGCTGTTTTGAAGCAGATGAATGATTTTACAAGAGCGAATGTTTTTACTCACCTCCATCATAAAGAAATCCTTCTAAAAGTTGTTTATCAAAACGATAATTACTTATCACGCCTGAAAGTTTCTACAGTGTCAGATATCACTAAATTTGCCTCTATTATCGTCGATACTTTCGCAGAACTGATCGTTCCCAAACTACCTGATCAAGAAGACTTCAAAGTGTATGATTTTCTCTTTAACAATAAACCTCTATTTCTGGAACTTACCGATGCCATCCATGCAAAACTCAAAGAGTTCTTACAGTTGAATGGATCCTAAACGATAAAAAAAAGTCTTTACAAGAGACTATTAAATCTTATATAATACCTTATTATTTAACAACTTTTTAGTAAATCATGGTACTATTCATTAAGATCTTAGTCACTGTAATCTGCGTCTACGCCGCAGGACGGCTATTCCTATTGGCCTGGCAGGAGCGCTTGCATACACAGTCTTTGGCCTTCATCGATAAGATCAAACTGGGCATTACTGGGTTTGTAGCCAATGTAGCCGATACCATAGGAATGGGTAGTTTTGCCGTGATAGTAGCCTTCGATAAATACTGGGGCCTCATGGAAGATGATAAACTGCCAGGAACCCTGAATGCCCATAGTGTATTGCCTGGTCTGTGCCAAGCCCTCTTCTTCTTGCAAGCGGTACCCGTTGAAATCACCACGCTCCTCTCCCTTATTGTAGCAGCCAGCGTTGGCGGTTTTTTCGGAGGATTTTTCGTGTCTAAATTGGATAAAGATCGGATACGACTCCTGATGTTTCTAGGGTATGTTGGGGTTGCAGCTCTCATTATCGCCAGCAAACTGGGACTCCTTCCAATTGGCGGGGATTTAATGTCTCTGCATGGCATTTGGCTAGTTGCTGGTATCATAGGCATGTTACTGACAGGCACCCTGCCAGCGATTGGCGTTGGTTCTTATGCCCCTACTTTAGTCATCCTCTTTTTGCTTGGAATGAGCCCACTTGCGGCTTTCCCCATCATGACAGCTTCGGGCTCCATCCTACAATCAATAGCCGCCCTCGTTTTCATCGCGCGAAAACAAGTTGCAGTAAAGGCTTCTCTCATTTTGACTTCGATGGGGGTACTGGGAGTACTGGTCGCCGCACCCATGATCACCTATATCAATTCCGATAGTTTGAGGTGGCTCCTCTTAGCAGTCGTTTTATACAATGTCCACCAACTTTGGAAATCTACCGTGCGTAGCCGTGCGCTCACCGAGGCAGCGTGAGGAAGGAGGAAAGGGGGCAGATCTACGTTTGATGGG
>JAKORL010000031.1 GCA_029777855.1 Pseudomonadota bacterium | reverse complement strand
CGAAAAGAATATGAGCAGGCTGTTGGTTCAGTCATTGAATCTATTCTATGTGGTGATATTTTTGAGGCCAATATTTCCCAACGTTTTTCTGTGAATTTACCCGAAAATTTAAATGCTTTTGAATTATATCGCCGTTTATGTGTACGAAATGCAGCGCCTTTTGCAGCGTATTTACACTTTAACGATACAGTTTTGGCTTCAGCATCCCCCGAACGTTTTTTGCATTTGAATAATCGAGCTGTGGAAACTCGGCCGATTAAAGGAACATCCCCGCGTTATGAAGATCCAGTAAAAGATGAGTCCAGTGCAAACACTTTATTAATGAGTGACAAAGATCGGGCTGAAAATATTATGATTGTTGATTTAATGCGCAATGATCTTTCTCGTGTTTGTGATGATCATTCGGTCACTGTGCCGCAGTTATGTGGATTAGAATCTTTCGCAACGGTACACCATTTGGTCTCAGTGGTGCGAGCGACTTTGTCAGTCAATTATGATGCCGTCGATTTATTACGAGCCACTTTTCCAGGTGGATCTATTACGGGTGCGCCTAAAGTACGTGCGATGGAAATTATTGACGAAATTGAACCACATCGTCGCGGACCCTATTGTGGTAGCATCGGATTTATCAGTTTTAGCGGCGATATGGATACGTCGATTACCATTCGAACCTATGCAATAAAAAATAAACGATTATCTTTTCATGTGGGTGGTGCAATAGTAGTGGATTCACTTCCTGCACAAGAATACCAAGAAACCTTGGATAAAGCGGCTGGAATGCTCACAGCGTTAATGGGTGATCAATGATCATTTTAATCGATAATTATGATTCCTTTGTTTACAATTTAGCACGTTATGTGGGTGAGTTGGGATATGAACGTCGTGTTTTTCGTCACGATGCAATAAATGTTTCAGAAATATGCGCACTGAATCCATCGCACATCATTATTTCCCCAGGGCCTGGTGGCCCTCAAGATGCGGGCATTTCCTTGGACGTTATTCGTCAATTATCGGGTCAGATACCAATTTTAGGTGTTTGTTTAGGACATCAAGCCATTGGTGAAGCGTTTGGTGGGCGTGTAATACGAGGACGCCACCCCATGCACGGAAAGTCGAGTTGTATCACACATAATAATGTAGGAATCTTTGAGGGCCTAATGAATCCCTTGAAGGTAGGCCGATATCATTCGTTGATTGTAGAGGCAGAATCACTGCCAGAATGCCTGATGGCTACAGCCTGGAGTGAAGAAGGGGAGATTATGGGATTGCAGCATCGTCATTTGCCCGTATTTGGGGTACAATTCCATCCTGAGTCGGTGCTTACAGAGAGCGGCTACGAATTGCTCAAGCGGTTTTTAACCCTATAGCATCGTACGTAGAATGGAAAAAATTGGGAGTTTGCATCCTGTGGTGAATAATTTAGGCTAAATATAGGGAGTATAAAGTGAAAAACATATTTCATAAATTTTTTCTCTCGATTTTATTCTGTTGTTTTTGTGGCTCTGTTTTTGCCAAAACAGAATGGCGACAATTAGCACCGGGTTTGTGGTACACACAACTGGTAACTCCCACACTCACGAGCACGGGTACGTTGCACGCATTTCGAGTTGACCTCAATTATTATCATTTTTCTCTAGCATTAGCGAAAGAATACGAGGGTCAATTTGCTTCGGCTCAAAATTTAACAATGGCGAGTAAAGGTATTCTTGGAATTAATGGTGGATTTTTCTCTCCGGATATGACGAGTTTAGGGTTGCGAATTAGTGATGGAGAATTATTAAGTCGTTTTAAACATTCACCTTGGTGGGGTGTTTTTTTAATTCAAAATAATCGCGCTAAAATAGTATCTGCCAGTCAATATCAACCTGAAAATGATGTGGATTTTGCAGTCCAAAGCGGACCTCGATTAGTAGTGGATGGTGCTATTCCGAAACTCAGGCCTGGTGTTGCAAATCGTTCTGCTTTGGGTATACGTCGAAATGGTCAAGTTGTTATTGTTGCAACCCAGAATTTATATTTATCCACCGTTGAGTTGGCAGAATTATTACAAAAATCAGAGCCTGAAAATGGTTTGGCCTGTTGGCAAGCCATAAATTTAGACGGCGGATCTTCGACGCAGTTGTATGCTCGCGTTAATGATTTTGTCTTATCAATACCGAGTTTTATGCCGGTGGCTGATGTCGTCGTGGTAGTGCCGCGCGTAAGCTAGTGTTCCCTTGTTGCTGTGAATTCAACCTGTGGCCATCGTTCAGTTGCCAAATTTAAATTCACTTGAGTGGGTGCGAGGTAGCAGAGCTGATCAGAGCTATCGATAGCGAGGTGTGTAAATTCCTTTTTTTCGAGTTCTTTTAACATTTTTGCATCGTCGCAGAAAATCCAACGAGCGCAATTTATGTTGACGGGTTCGTATTTACAATCAACGTGATATTCATGTTTGAGTCGATACGCAACCACCTCGAATTGTAATGTTCCAATTGCACCTAAAATTAAATCATTATTGCAGAGCGGTCTAAAGAGCTGTGTCGCGCCTTCTTCGGATAATTCAATAAGCCCTTTCAATAGGGATTTTTGTTTGAGAGGATCTTTGAGGACGATTCGTTTAAATAGTTCGGGGGCAAAATTAGGAATACCCGTAAATTTGAGCTGTTCACCCACTGTAAAGGTATCGCCTATTTGAATAGTGCCATGATTATGCAATCCCAAAATATCGCCGGGGTAGGCATGTTCGAGATTTTCACGTTGTCCTGCCATAAAAGTGACGGCGTTGTTAATTTGAATTTCTTTATTGATACGCCAATGTTTGACTTTCATTCCACGCTCGTATTGGCCCGAACAAATACGTAAAAAAGCAATCCGGTCACGATGATTGGGATCCATGTTCGCTTGAATTTTAAAGACGAATCCTGAAAATGTGGGTTCATCCGGTTTAATAAGACGTTGCTGCGATTGGCGAGGTTGAGGTGCGGGCGCGAACTTAATAAAATCAGCCAGTAGTTCGCTGATGCCAAAGTTGTTAACTGCTGAACCGAAATAAACGGGCGTTTGATGTCCTGCAAGATATTCTTCTATTTCGAAGGGATTACTGGCTCCTTGAATTAATTCTAATTCTTGTCGTAATTCATCAATGGAATCTTCTAGTATAGAATTTAATGCGGGATTATCGAGTCCATCAATGATTGTTGCTTGTTGGGTTTTTAAATTTTGGCCATGTTGGTAAAGATAAATTTTATCTTCGTATAAATTGTAAATGCCTTTAAATCGTTGCCCCATGCCAATAGGCCAAGTGATAGGCGCACATTGAATGTTGAGGATGTTTTCAATTTCATCAAGTAATTCGATGGGGGGGCGACCTTCACGATCTAATTTATTGATGAAGGTCATGATGGGCGTGTGACGTAGCCTACAGACTTCCATCAACTTAATGGTCCGAGCTTCTACACCTTTTGCAGCATCGATGACCATCAGGGCTGAATCTACGGCTGTGAGAGTACGGTAAGTGTCTTCAGAAAAATCGGCGTGCCCGGGTGTGTCCAGTAAATTGATGATGTGATCACGAAAGGGGAATTGCATCACAGAGGTGGTCACCGAAATCCCACGTTCCTTTTCCATGGCCATCCAGTCTGAAGTGGCATGACGAGAGGCTTTGCGCCCTTTAACGGTACCAGCCAATTGAATCGCACCGCCGAAAAGCAGGAGCTTTTCAGTCAGCGTCGTTTTACCCGCATCGGGATGCGATATGATAGCGAACGTTCGTCGTTTGGCTATTTCTTGTGTGGACATAGCAATACCTGTGGAAAAAATTAAGCAATATATCAATTTTCCTAGGTGAAATCACCCTTCATCTTGCTCTTAGATCTGGGTATACTCTCCCTTTTTAACTATAAGGTGGACAAGATGTTTGAAGGTGTATCAGCGGGCGATAACGCTCCAGAGAATGTCAATGTGATTATCGAAATTCCTGCTCAAAGTAATCCAGTAAAATACGAAGTGGATAAAGAATAGTGTGTCATGAAAGTGGATCGTTTTATGGCAACTTCAATGGTATATCCTTGTAATTATGGTTATGTACCTAAAACATTATGTGATGATGGTGATCCTTTAGATGTCTTAGTTGTTACACCTTATCCGTTGCAATTTGCCTGTGTCATTTCATGTCGCGTCATTGGTGTTTTGAGAATGACCGATGAAAAAGGCGGCGACAGCAAAATATTGGCGGTACCTTCAACCAAATTAACGCCTATTTATCACACTGTTCGTGATTATAATGATTTACCCGAATTGATGATTCATTCCATCGCACATTTTTTTGCGCATTATAAAGATCTAGAAGAT
>JAKORL010000030.1 GCA_029777855.1 Pseudomonadota bacterium | reverse complement strand
TGGTATCGAGAGTTTCAACAAGTGAATCATTACATAGAGCACGTGCTCTCCATTTATCACTTATGTCTTTCAAACTCTTTCTTACAATCTTCAGCTGCGATCTCAATTTTTTATCAGATTTATATCCTTTGATTAACTGTTGAGCTGCGGAAATTAATTCACTCATTTCAGTAACAGCCCCTCTCTCTTGCAATTTTTCTTTACTAACACCCCTCGCAACTACAGCATCAAGAACAGTTACCAGGCTGACATTTTTAATATCTTTTCCTGCTTTAATATATTCGACCAGATCATCAATTTTTTGCTCAATGATCATTTCATTCAGTTTTTTAGATTCCATAATAATCTCCTAATTAAATAACGACACCTATGTCAGAGTTCTCTGACAAAATGAGATTATTTGCTTACAAATCTATGTAATATCCGTACGAATACTTGAACTTTCAATCTTACTAACCACCCCCCAACGTTATGGGTTTTTTAACATCTCAAAAAAATACATACTGCTGTTGGAATTATCTAACTACAGGAGATTTAACATGAATAATCAGGCCTTAACACATATGTTAATGAATATATTCACGATGTATTCATTATTGGTATCTAAGCGAAACATTTCTTCTGATCCAAAAGATCACCCTACTAAATTTTTTCGAACTCCGATTAGTATTTATTTTGTCCAACATCAAAAAAAATGCCTTGTTTCAACAAAAGTGGGTGTATTTTCACTAACAATGCGACAGCTCGAGTGTTTGCAATGTCTGGTAAATGGGCTGTCTGCTAAACAGTCTGGAAGAGAACTGCACTTATCTCATAGGACCGTTGAGGCATACATTCTACAAATCAAAAATATCATGAATTGCCGCTCACGTTATGAAATAATCAAAAATTTATTATGATCGCAACTTATAAAAAGCTAAAAGCCCAATTAAAAATTGAGACGTGTCTATTTCACGATTTATTTCAACTCATCCAATTCAGCTAAATGCGCCTGCAGTTCTTTTTGCGCGATTTTAGTGTAATCTTTTTGAACATTATGATGAACTAAATTTAATACATCACGCGGGCATTTATCGTTTAGCAAGCCATGAAATTTAGCCGGAGCAATAACTACGAGCTTATGATACAAATGATCTATGCGGCCTTTATTTAATTTAGTCGCTAGAATTTGTGCAAATCGCTCTGCTTCAATTTCTTTAGGATCGGTTCGGCTTGCATAAGCGCCCTGTCCGCTTCCAAAGTCTGATTGATAATGACCTGTTTTATCAGTCATCATTTCAGAAATCTTTTCTCTATTTTCTTCATGTGAAAATTCGTCGATTAATTTTAGATCTTTAGTTCCGATTTTTGGGGCATCAGTTTCGTAAAGTTTTGCACAGGTTGCATTTGCTGTTAGGATCCAGGTTATTGGCTTAGCGACTGGCATAGTGTCCTCCATTTATTACGTTGGCGTTTAAACAATTACTGCCGTTCATACCGAAGTAAAAACGGCTAGTAACATTATTCCCTACGTTTTAATTTTAGCACATTATTCGATAAGCTGGTTATTTGCCCTCTTTAGCGGGTTCTTTGGCTGTTGTACTACCACCAACGATCTTATCGCATAACCCTTTCGGCATAAAAACCCATTCATCTGGAGCGTTATCAACTTTGGATACGCCAGCACAGCTGTGCTTAGAAGTACCGCAGTCGTTTTTGCCCGCTTTAACAACCCCATAGCACTTTTCTGCCTTATCAGCAGCCAATACAGGCCCCGCAGAAACGCTTAAACCTATCGCCGCCGCTACCGCAGACGCTATGATATTTGATGTTTTCATCTTGATCTCCTCCTGGAAAGTTTAAAAAACAAAAGTATAACAAAGCCCTGTAAAATAGGAAGGAGTTCTAACACCCCCACTGCGCAGCCTATCTATTTGTTTACATTAAGCGCTTTGCTTAGATATACTCGAATTTTTACAGTAGAGACACACATGAACACTCGTGAACACATGATTCATATGGCTAAAGTTGTCATGCTCAATGCTTATTCTCCGTATTCCAATTTCCAAGTTGGCGCTTGTTTACGTACGAGCAACGACGAATATTTCATCGGTTGTAATATCGAAAATGTTTCATATGGCCTAACACTGTGCGCCGAAGCATCAGCCATAGCCAATTTAATTAGCGCTGGAAATAGACGTATTGTTGAAATTGCAGTGGCCTGTTCTTCCAGCACTTTTTGCTCACCATGCGGCGCATGTCGACAACGACTGAGTGAGTTTGCAAGTCCTGACACACTCGTACACATGGCTAATGTAGACGGCGAACACCAAACCGTATTATTAGGTGATTTATTACCACAACCTTTTTCTCAACAACATTTAGGAGAGAATTAATGATATATTCGACCTATACCAACACCAACATCAACGATAATGTCAATAAAATTAAAAGCAAAGTTCCTGAATCTTTCACTCCGAAGATCGGCCTTGTTTTAGGCTCCGGCCTAGGATCTCTCGCTGAACAAATTCAAGATCCTGAACATTTTAGCTTTTTTGATCTGTTTGGTTTTGGTCACAGCAGTGTAAAAGGACATAAAGGCACACTAACGTTGGGATATTTATTTGGACTGCCTGTAGCTTGTTTGCAAGGCCGCCCTCATTATTATGAAGGAAATGATGATGATGTCATGCGAACTCCAATTCGAACCTTGAAAGCGCTCGGCTGTGAAATTGTTATTTTAACAAACGCAGCTGCTTCAACAAATGCCGAAGTAAAGCCAGGCAGTTTAGTATTAATTAAAGACCATATTAATTTTTCCTTCAAAAGTCCTTTAGTGGGCCCTAACGATGATCAATTTGGCCCTCGTTTTCCTCCCATGGATGATGCGTACGATCCAGAATTACGACAACAATTTCTTGCGGCTGCTAATCAATTGAATATTAAATTAACCGAAGGTGTTTATTTTGGTGTATTAGGGCCTGCTTATGAAACTCCCGCAGAAATTCGCGCTTATACAATGTTAGGTGCAAATCTCGTGGGCATGTCGACCATTCCTGAAGTTATTGTCGCACGTCATGCGGGACTAAAAGTAGCCGCCATTTCAACGGTCACCAATTTAGCCTGTGGCTTAAGCGATGAGAAATTAAATCATGACGATGTTATAGTAGTAGCTGCCAAAGCATCCAATGATTTATCACGATTATTAAATTTATTTATGGAGAATCTAAATGTCACTGCTTAATATCGACAACGACACACTAATTGCTATCATTGGGCTGCTCGATCTTACCGCCCTGAATGATAGCGATACTGATGAATACATTCGCACACTGTGTAAAAAAGCTGTTACAAAATATGGTTCCGTTGCGTGCGTTTGTATTTACCAACAATTTGTGCCTATAGCGAAAAAATCACTCTCAGATCCATCGATTAAAATCGCCACGGTAAGCAATTTTCCTTCTGGCGGAGATGATATCGATGCAACCACTCTCGATATTGCGCAATCAATTGCATGGGGCGCCAATGAAATAGATATCGTAATGCCTTATCATCGTTTTTTAAAAGGGGATGACAATTTTACTTTTGACTTTATTAGTGCGTGCAAAAAAGTCTGCGGTGAAAAAGCACAATTAAAAGTCATTTTAGAAACGGGAGCTCTCATTAATAATGATAATATATATAGAGCAAGCACGGTGGCTATTAATGCCGGGGCCAATTTTATCAAAACATCAACCGGAAAAATCGCTATTGGTGCAACAATTCCTGCGGCTGAAGCTATGCTGCATGCCATCCGTGATTCTGGACGTGACGTTGGATTTAAAGCTTCAGGCGGTGTTCGCTCAGTGAGTGATGCAACAGCCTATGTACAACTTGCTTCAGATATAATGGGAACAGAATGGGTTAATGCGGATCATTTCAGGATTGGCGCTTCAGCACTACTAGATAATCTGCTCACGGAATTACAACAAAATTAACCAAGCCTGCGAATAAAAAGGGGGGATAGAATTATTTCCATCCCCCATTCCAGGCAATCCGTGCCTGAAAAACTTGTCTCCACCTAACGATCCCTATCTTACACTTGCTTGCTCGTTTTTGCCCTTATCGATAGCGAGTGATTTTCATCACCTCGAACAAGCCTGCTATCTTATTGCGGGAACTCCGTGTTTTTCATCATCCGATGATTTCTCGACAGTTCATCCCTTAACACAGTACAAAATCTACTGATTAAATTGAATACTGCAAGTATTTTATTCATATCTAGATATAGATTTATAGGCTCAACATTGTTTGATAAAAATTAAACACATAGAAATCAAGACGTTGGACTTTCGAGAGTAATTCACAATTTATGTTTAGCTCAATAATCTGACATCAGCTTGAGAGATATCTCACACCGCGCACACGATTTTACCTCATTCAAATCATATCTCCCCAAGTAACTTGAAGCTTTGCGAGTGCTGCAACAGTTGCCGTTTCGGTTCGTAAGACTCGCGGCCCCAATACTAACGATTTAAAATCATGCACTATCGCACCTGCAACTTCAGCTTCAGTAAAACCACCTTCAGAGCCGATCAAAATAGCAACAGACTCTTTTCCCTCATGCGAAAACTCATCTGACGATAATCCAGGATGACAAATAAATCGGAGAGCCTCATTACGTTGTGTAATCCATTCTGAAATTTCGGCGGGTGGATGTATTTGAGGAATACTATTTCGCCCACTTTGCTCACAAGCACTGATGATAATTTTTTGCCAATGCTCAAGACGTTTTTCAGCTCGCTCTTCATCCAGCTTTACACCACATCGCTCTGTAAACAAGGGAGTTATTTCAGAAACGCCTAATTCTACGGCTTTTTGTACTACGTAATCCATTTTTTCACCGCGAGAAATTCCCTGACCAAGATGAATACGTAGAGAAGATTCGACTGATATATTACTAAATTCCTCTATCGTGACGCTCGTTTGTTTATTATTGATCCTCACCTTGCCTCGATACTCACCCCCTAAGCCATTAAACAAAATAACTGAAGATCCCTCACGCAGCCTCAGCACCTGACGCACATAATGCGAAGTTTCTTTAGGGAGTTCTACAACCACCCCGTCTTTTAAGTCAGAATTGATAAATAGTCTAGGTAATCGCATGTTTAACCTGTATATTAAAAAATCTCAGTCTGAAATCATTTCCCTCAATAGTCGATAGCGGGTTTTTCTAATCTTTTGCATTAATTCAACGACACGTTTTGCAGAAACGCCCATCACCAGCAATACATGTGATGCAAGTGTCAAGCTAATTTCTAGTGTTGCAGGAATGACTTCTGTGGCACCCAAATTTTGTAAATCTTCAAGTGACGCATCATCATGAGTCCTTACAAAAATAGGTAGCTTTTCAAAATGAGTGCGAACTTGCGGAAGAATTTTTTCAACATGATGAAAATCTTCAAATGTCACAACAATTGCCTTAGCTTTTGCGATTTTACAAGCAACCAACATTGAATAATGCGTAGCGTCACCATAAATAACAGGGATTCCAGCCTTTTGACAATGATGAACAAGCTCAGGATCATGATCAATTCCAATGTAAGGCAATTGTTCATCATCCAATAATTTGGCGATATTTTGCCCGTTACGTCCAAATCCGCAAATAATGACATGGTTAGATATTTTTGATGCAAAGTTTTTTGACGGTGATGGTTTTATAATATCTTCTATATCAAACCAACTCTTAGGTATAATTTTTTTAGCAAGTGATTTATTATACTGAATTAAAAATGGGGCGGTGATTAAACTTAATAATAAAGCACCTAATACCACTTGTTCGTAGAGCGCTGGAAACAAATCTTCATACATAGCTAATGCCAATAGAGCAAATCCAAATTCGCTGCCTTGAGCTAAAACAATACCGGTGCGCAGAGCAATACGCCAGTAACTTTTTGTCAGTCGACACAAAATTGTAATAATAATTATTTTTAAAATAGAAAATGCCATAAACAATAACAACACCCATGGCCAAATTTGTTTTATTGAGTAAATGTCAAATAGCATACCTATTGAAATAAAAAATAATCCTAATAACACATCGCGAAATGGCTTTATTGTGGCTTCAATTTGATGACGGTATTCGGTTTCACCCAACATCATTCCCGCCATAAAAGCACCCATTGCAAGTGATAAATCTAAACGGTGGGTAATCCACGCTGAAACGAGTGTTACAAGCAAAACGCTTAAGGTAAATAATTCTTCAGAGTGTATCGCAACAATTTCTTTAAAGAGTGGACGAAAAACCCAACGCCCCAAGCTCAAAATTGCGATAATTGTTAACGTTGTTTTCCCCAACGCCATTAACAAAGGGATGCCCAATGATTGAGACACTTCACCAAAACTGGCGATTAAAATAAAAAATGGAATTACTGCCATATCTTGAAAGAGCAAAATCGAAATGGCACGATGCCCTTGTTTTGAATTGAGCTGATCTAAATCATCAAGCTGTTTTGATACCATTGCTGTTGAGGAAAGCGATACTATGCATCCTAATGTAATGGCTTGATCCCAAGTAAGCGACAACCAATGACCGCATAATGCTGTAATTAAGACAGTCAGAATGACCTGAGCACTTCCCAAGCCAAATACAAAATGCCGCATGGCTATCATTCGACTCAGGGAAAATTCCAATCCCACAGTAAACATCAAGAACACAATACCAAATTCAGCGAGGGTGTGAATTTGCTGAGTATTGGGTAACCAGGCCATAATATGCGGACCCGAAATAATACCAACGCCAATATAGCCAATAATAGGGGGGATCTTGAGATATTTGCAAAGCACAACGACAACAACCGCTATGGTAAGCACGATAATCAAGGTGTCAAATAAACTCAATTCCATGATCCATCTTTTCCTAGGTTGTAAATCTGACGGTGTATTTCGGCCATATCCAGGGTGTCACTATACACTACAAAGAGCAAACACTTCTTTTTGCTACTCTGAATGGTGACTCCAAGTTAAACTAAAATGGATCCAATTGAGAAACCACTGACCTTTTAGCTCAAGTTTTAACTATAGCACAGCACACAAATTTTATCTGCACACTGAAGCTTCATTCTTAGTATTATATACCCATCGCATCTTGAGGTACGATGGGTATATGTGTAAGAATCTTATCTTTAGATTAATAGGTTGTGTAAAGTATGCATATCGAGGAACCCCCCATCCGAGGAGTGTGGTCATCGCGACTTGGCTTTATTTTAGCGACTACCGGTGCTGCTGTCGGCGTGGGAAACATCTGGAAATTCCCCTACATGGTAGGAGCTAATGGGGGTAGCGCTTTTGTATTGGTTTATGTCATTGCCATTCTGCTTGTTGGTATTCCTATTATGCTCGCAGAAATCATGATCGGCCGCCGGGGGCGTCACAATCCAGTCGACACAATCAAAATCTTAGCACTAGAAGCTGGAGCATCGAACAAATGGCAAGGCACAGGATGGTTATGCGCAACAATCCTCATTTTTGTTCTTTCCTTTTACAGCGTTGTTGCTGGATGGGCCATTAATTATTTCTGGGAAACCAGCCTCGGACATTTTTCTGGACTCAACGCTCAACAAGTTGGGGAGCATTGGCAACAATTTCTAGCTTCACCTTCACAGCTCTTACTGTGGCATACCGTATTTATGGTTTTAACCCTGTGGATTGTTGAGCGCGGTGTTCATAGAGGTATAGAACTTGCCTCACGCATTATGATGCCACTATTATTTTTAATATTAATTGTATTAGATATTTATAGTACAACAACTCCTGGCTTTAGCCAGGCTTTTTCATTCTTATTTGCTATCGATTTTCAGAAAATCACACCCAGCGTCATTATTTCTGCACTGGGACACGCATTTTTTACTTTAGCTGTAGGCGCAGGTTGTATGTTGGCATATGGATCGTACTTACCTAAACATACTCGCTTTTATGGCCCCGTAATCACTGTTGTGTTTTTAGATGTGTTGGTTGCTATTCTGGCAGGGCTTGCGATTTTCTCGATTGTTTTTTCTCATGGCTTAACGGCTATCGGTGGACCTGGACTAATATTTGAAGCGCTCCCTATTGCATTTGCTAACATGGCGGGTGGACAAATATTAGGGGCTCTGTTTTTTGCGCTGTTTATTTTTGCTGCCTGGACATCCTCTATTTCAATGGCAGAGCCAGTGGTTGTATTGCTTGCTGAACGTTATACAGGAAGCCGCGTCAAAGCTTCCCTTATTGTCGGAGGATTTTCCTGGCTTCTAGGCATAGGCTCTGTACTTTCATTTAACTACTGGTCTGAAATTAAAATTTTTTCACACTGGAATTTTTTTGGTGCGATCACCGATTTATCTACAAATATTTTACAACCAACTGGTGGAATTTTATTTGCGTTGTTTGCAGGCTGGGTCATGCATAAAAAAATTACTACGGAAGAATTGCAACTTCCTTCCAAATGGTACGCAATTTGGAGAATTTTAATTCGTTACATCGCCCCTCTAGGTATCTTTATTATTTTTATTGCTGCGCTTGTTTAAAGTAATTCTCGCCCAACAGCTCTCTCTAAAATTCTTAGTGGTGATTTTTTTTCATCCGCCATATCTTTCACAGACAAATAAAATGTTTGTTCGAACATAAATTGTCCTGACATTACAGCATGAGACACTTGATCTGAAAAAACTATCCAAGTAGATCCTGGAGGAAAATAAACATCTTCTTGACTGACGAATTTTTGATACTCTAAATCCGCTTTCATTGCATTATGAAGCTTGTGCATATAATGATCGTAAGGCGTACGTTCTCCACGAGTAATCCTTGTAATCTGCATTAATTTCGCAGCAAATTTATTTGGCTTGGGTAGCTTAGAAATAAATTTATCTACCACTTGCGGGAAAGACTCACCCACTCTCCAATGTCGCGGCATACCATTAGGATTCACATTAGTGAATACTCGCAAAATTCGTTTTCCCGCAGTAGGCGAGGAAGGAAATGCATCCACGTGTAATCGAGTATCATCTTTACGATATGATGCTGGACGACCTTGCGCTTCGATAGGCCTAAAACTTGTACGAGCCTGCGTTAATTTCCCCTGATAATCTGGAAAAAGATTTTCCACAAGCTCTCGACTTTTATTCGCAAATCGACGAACGAGTTGCTGCAAACCGACTTGCTCAGTTGGAGGCAGTACTGTGCCGCCCAATTCATCCGTGTGAATATCGTAGCGAATATTTTTAGATTTAGCATCAGCAACATCTGTTGATATATAGCGCTTTTCTCTTTCTTCCAACTCAAAAGCCAAATTAGGACAGTAAACTACCTGACCATTTTCTAAGGCCTCTGTTGCCTGCGCACTATTTTCTTTAGTAAAGGGGCCAGCCCAGTCGTTAATTTCAAGTTCCACGATTCGATCAAACATCTTGTACCCTCCACTTGACAGAAGTTGATATACCGGAATTGTCCAAGACATAGATTTTACCTTGGAAATTGATTAATTGACAGCTATTCTGCCCTGATTTTTAGACAGCAATGTCTGAAGGCGTTTTTTTGTCAGCCCTTTCACTTGAGAAAGATCTTCCAGCGATTTAAAATCCCCATGAGATTTTCGATATTGAATAATGGCTTTTGCGCGCTTTTCACCGATCCCTTTGATATTCATCAAATGCTTAATATCGGCATGGTTAATATTGATCGGATATTCTACAGATGACTGAGCAGATTTTGATGCGCTCCCTTTAGAAATTAAAACGGGCTCAGCAAAAGCCACCTGAGTTGTACTGAATGCAGCTAAAACCCAAAAAATCCACGATAAAGGCATTGGCATCTCCTAAAAGAATAGTTGATAGTCGAGCTGAATATTTAGTTTATCCAGACTAAACAATTTTAATGAATGAATTTAATTAAAAAGACTCGTAGTACTACGAAATTGAAATTAGATTGATAAGCGTTCTAGAACTCAATGTTACAACCACAATTCCTGCAATCAACATCAAAACGGGTGGATTTACTTTTCTAACCATAAAGGCAGCAAAGGGCGCCGCAATAACGCCGCCTATAATCAAGGCAACAATAATTGACCAATGAGTTATTCCAACTAATATTAAAAAGGTTAAAGAAGCGAATAGCGACACAAAAAATTGTACTGTATTCACAGTACCAATTACATAGTGCGGCGTTGCTCCCTGCGCTAATAAACTTGAAGTCAAAATATGACCCCAACCACCACCGCCCAACGCATCACAAAAACCACCTAGGCTTGCAAGTGGAGTCACACCATGAACATGCTCTGATGGCAGTTGATCTTGCAAAATCTTTTTAATGAATAATTTGGGCATTCGTTTCGTGCTCACAATATAACGAAGCGCTCTAATTAATATGATTAGCCCCATAGTTAACAAATACACCCCAATAATAGGTCTTGCTATGTTTAATGGAATTCGTGTTAAGACAAACGCACCCAAGATGCTCGCGATAATCCCTGGAATAAACAATCGTCGAAATAAACGAAAATCAACATTTTTAAAAATGAGATGTGATATGCCTGTGGTCGCAGTCGTGGCAACAGATGCGGTGTGCACAGACGCACTCACTAATACTGGCGGAATGCCAAGACTTAAAAGAAATGATGAGCTAATTACACCAAAAGCCATCCCAATAGAGCCTTTGATAAACTGAGCAACAAAACCGATGAGTACAAACACTAAAAATTGATCAGACATTCACGCTAAATCCTATAGCAACTACTCCCAACCTGAATGTTTTAACTATTCTAGCCAATGTGTTGAATAGTTACATCCCGAACGCATAACTTATCACAGAGAGTATTATAGCGTATTACTTATGGATTTTCCTGCTAGCTCGCAGAATTTGTCCGAATATACTATAGTTAGGATACTATTGAATCTATAAGCTTATGACATGGATTATTATGGGTAGAAATCGGTTAGAAGCCTTCAGCGATGGGGTACTGGCTATTATCATTACCATTATGGTACTTGAAATGAAAGTTCCACATAGCGCAGATTTTACTGCATTACAACCCGTCATCCCAATTTTTTTAACATATGTATTGAGCTTTGTTTATCTAGGAATTTATTGGAACAACCATCACCATATGTTACATGTGACTAAGCATGTCAATGGAGCGATATTGTGGGCAAATCTTCATCTACTGTTTTGGTTATCGTTATTTCCTTTTGTTACAGGCTGGATGGGTGAAAATCATTTTGAAGCAGCACCCATGGCTCTGTATGGTGTAGTACTTTTGATGGCTGCAATTGCGTATTTTATTTTACAATATACAATTATTTTTAGTCAGGGCCCCAATTCATTACTCGCGAAAGCAATTGGGGGAGATTTTAAAGGGAAAATATCGCCGATTCTCTATGCAATTGCCATTCCCGCAGCATTTTACACGCCCTTGATATCAATTAGCCTTTACATTCTTGTTGCATTAATGTGGTTGATACCTGATAGAAGAATTGAGCGTGTAATTAACAATTCTCAGTAACGTCACCTGTCTTTTCAATAGACCTTATTTTCATACTATTTAACGATGCAGGTTACCAGACCACCATCAGCACACGTTACTTTTAAACTAGCGACAGAAAGAATATGAACATCTTTAATCATATTAACATTGTAAAATACGGGCGAAACATGAGTAACCACATTCAGACACGCGCCTTCCTTTGATCTTTCTGTACAGGCAACCACAATAATTTCAGCACAACTATCACCAAAACCCGAATGATAGACATCATTCGTGCCTTTTTGAAGAAAATAATAATTTCCCCCACTGCGGCTTGCAAAAGAATATTGCACATCATAAGGAGCGTCATTATAAATCGTTACAGGATTCCAGTATGCGAAATCCACGCTTGGCTTTTTGAGATTGACAATAGCAGAACTACTGATTGAAGCAATCATTAATGCCGCTATAACCAAATTTAGAAGAAATCCTTTCATCTTATTCCCTTATTATATGGCCAGAACTCAACTATTTAATGACACAAGAAGTTGTAGTTCCATCTACACAGGTAATATCCGCTTCAAGAACAGATTTGATGTTAATTGTGGCTATTTTTTCAGCATTGTAATAATCAGGTAACATATGAGAAATATATGTTACACATTCACCATTCGGGTTTCGTTCACTACATCCGCGAAATACAATAAATGCCCGCTGATCACCCACACCTGAATGATAAATATCGGTTTCGTTTCTATCTAATAAATAATCGACATCATTGTTAATCGAATAATAAACCGCATAGGGAGCAAAATTATGAACGGTGATTGGATTCCAGTAATCACGATGCTTATGGGAGCCTTCACCTACGGATTTATGATGAGCAAGTGCACTTGATGAACTGAGCAAAGCTGCTAAACAAACGATTGATAACAATCTCTTCATGAGTTTCTCCTTGTGTAGGTTTGAATTAGGATTGTACCCTTCAATTTCCATCTAGGCAATCCATTACAATTACCGGCATTCAGAGGGCTAGCCAATGCAAGTTCTGAGGCTCAAAGCGCGCATTCTCTCACGATTACCATGTGAGGCCCGCAGTACAGGACAGCCTTAATCTCAAGGACTAGCCTATCCGTTTACTGACTCAACGAGAGCCTCTTCTAATAGTGCAAGGGCACTGTTTGCCATCATGGCGATGTCCTGTTCTGACAATGTAGGGTGCACCACAAACATCAGACTTGTTTCACCGAGGATCTTTGCATTGACCAACCGTTCCTTTGGCCCCAGCCCTCGATCACGAAATGCTTTTTCAAGATATATTTCAGGACAACTTCCACTATAAACAGGAATGCCACACTCTGATAATTCTCTCAAAATACGATCTCGTGAATAATGTGTAGTCAACAATTCCTGCTTCAGAAAAACGTAGAATTTATAATAAGCATGAAAATAATCTTCGGACGGCATAGGTATACGCAACAATGCTGATCTGGACAGAATTTCAGCAAAAACACGAGCATTATTACGCCTTTGTTCAATCCATTGATCAAGTTTTCTCAACTGACAACGACCAATCGCGGCCTGCATTTCTGTCATGCGATAATTAGACCCGAATTGATCATGCACGTATTGAAATCCACTATGTTTTTTACTTTCATGCACCTTTTCGAAGTTTTTTCCATGATCCTTATACGACCACGCCCTCTCCCAAAGTTTAGAATCATTCATGATCAACATGCCACCTTCACCACCCGTTGTCATAATTTTGTCCTGACAAAAAGAAAAAGAAGCAATATCGGAAAATGTTCCCACTCTTTTATTTTTATAACGAGATCCGTGTGCTTGGGCACAATCTTCGATTAATTTTAAATTATTTTCCTTACATAATTTGACAATAGGATCCATATCACAGGACCATCCTGCGAGATGAACCACAATAATCGCTTTTGTCTTAGCATTAATTAAGGTTTTAATGCTCTGAACAGAAATAGATTGTGAATTTAAATCCACATCGGCACAGATAGGCGTTGCACCTAAGGCAATCACAGCACTCGCTGTTGCTAAAAAAGTACGAGCAGGCACAATCACTTCATCGCCAGGCCCAATATCAAGCACTCGTAGTGCTAATTCCAAAGCAAGCGTTCCGTTTGCAAGGGCAATCGCATACTTCACACCGTGATAATCCGCAAATTCTTGCTCAAAGAGGCGACATTCTTCGCCTGTCCAATAATTCACTTTTCCAGACTGCAACACATTTTGAACGGCTAAACATTCATCTTGTTCAAATCGTGGCCATGAAGGATAGGATTTTTTTATGTTCATTATGACACTCTTTCTTTTGCTGGAACACCAACGACTTGTTGATGCTGATTAACTTCTTTCAAAACTACTGATCCCGCACCAACTCTTGCATAATTACCAATTTTTACATTTTGAATAACATTCGCACCAATACCTATCCAAACGTGAGAACCAATTTGTGCACCTCCAGCACACCCCACTTTAGGACAAATATGAGTCCAATCATTAATGTCGCAATCATGTTCAATAATCGCACCTGTATTTATTATGACACCTTGCCCTATGATCGCGTCTGAATTAACAACTGCATTAGCAAAAACAACAGATCCTTTTCCGATTTTTGCTGACTGGGCTATAACCGCACGTGGATGAATAACAGTTGTAATAGAAAAACCTTGCGTTATGGCATATTCCTGCAATCGTTGGCGAATTTCATTATCACCAATTGCCACTATTGCTTCTGAGTGATCATTTGCAAACTGTTTAATATTAGCGGTTTGAGCCATGACTTCTACACCCATCACAGAAGCCAAACTTGGATAACGATCATCGATAAAAAATATTTCATCCCAATTCCCTTGGCATTGAGCAGCATCTGCAACCACTTTACCATGTCCACCCGCACCCAAAATAAATAAACGTTTACTCATGAGATTTATTTCCTGTAAAAGGAGGCATTGTCACATGACCATCTTGATAAATACCTCGGCGACCAATAACAGATCGAATGGTCCAAAAAAGAATTTTTAAATCCAACAAAAAAGAAACATGGTCTACATATTGAGTATCCCAATAAAATTTTTCGTCCCAACTCAAGCTATTTCTTCCTTTGATTTGTGCTAAACCTGTGATTCCTGGGCGCACATTGTGCCTACGCGATTGCTCAGAAGAATATAACTTCAAATATTCCAACAATAATGGCCGGGGCCCCACCAAACTAAGCTCCCCTTTCAATACATTAAAAAATTGAGGCAGCTCATCCAAACTCCAACTGCGCAACCATTTTCCGAATGGCGTCATTCTCAGCTCATCGCCTAGCAATACACCTTCCTCATTGTTTGTATTTTTCATGGTTCTAAATTTATACAAAGCAAAAGGTTTCCCGTGATAACCAGGCCGAATCTGCTTAAAAATGACGGGGCGACCCAAATGAAAAAAAATAATGAAATACAAGATAATTATTATCGGGGCAAATAATACTAAAATTAGGAGTGAGATAAAAATATCTAATACGCGCTTGATTATTTTATACATAAACGGCATCACCCTCTCTATTGTGGGTTTTCTAAACTTAACAAGCCTGTATTATAATCGTATGCAAAAATTTCTGCATATCGCCCCCAGTCAATCACGATTTTCAATACTTCTTCAGCAGCCTCATGTGATAAATAATCTTCAAGCTCAGCCAAAAAACGCTCTTCACTCACTCGATGACCAGGATCCTTATCCAATTCATGACGTATATGTCTAGCTAATGGAACATAGTTCATCAAATTGTCAGCAAATATTTTTTTACGCTGTAAAATATCCGCGTCTGCGAATTGTTTACCTGATTCAGTTAATGCAATGTCTCCTTTTTCAACAGTTGCAAATCGCATAATTTCCAAAATTTCTGTAATAGGAAAAAGATCGTCTACATTCAAATGTAATTCTTCTGCGATTTCTGGTAAATCAGCTTTAGTTTTATATTCTGGTGTGTGTACAGCTTCCAAAAACCCCGTGATTTCCGAAATTTCCACTTTGGGCAATCGATACCCCAAATCAATTGTTTTAAATCGCAAACCACGAATAGCAACTACACCTTCTTCAGGTTGTGTCATAAGCGTATAAATATCATCCACTAATTTTCTAAAAGCGGGATCGCTTTCATTTCGCGGATGATCTAAATCGACTGTTAATTCCGAGCGAATACAACCAGGATTACTACCAAAAATTAAAATCCGATCCGCAAGCGCAGCAGCTTCTTCAATATTATGAGTCACTAAAACAATACCTTTTAATTTTGTTTTTCCTTCGTTCCAGAGATCCAACAAGTCACTTCGCAAGTTATCCGCTGTTAACACATCAAGGGCGGAAAAAGGTTCATCCATAAGCAAAACAGTGGGATCAACGACAAGCGCCCGCGCAAATCCAACCCGCTGACGCATCCCCCCCGATAATTCCTTTGGAAAAGCGGATTCAAATCCATCTAAGCCAATAATATCTATCGCTTTAATTGCACGTGCACGTCTTTCTGCAGGAGGGACTCCTTGCGCCTCAAGCCCCAACTCTACATTTTGTAATACTGTTAACCACGGCATTAATGCAAAACTCTGAAATACCATACTCATACCAGGCACAGGCGCATACACTGGTTGATGACAAAAACGTACTTCTCCAGAATTAGGCTTCACTAATCCTGCAATAATTCGTAGTAATGTGGATTTTCCAGAGCCTGACTTCCCAAGTAGCGCAATAAGCTCACCTTCACGCAACGTAAAATGTAAATTATCAAGGACGAGCAAGTCTTGATTGTCACTTTTTTTAAAAGATTTTTTAATATCGACAACTTCGATTAGGGCCTGCTTTACGCCATTATGTAAATTGTCTGTCATTTTCGTCCCCACTTAGAGTAAAGCCATTAGTCGAAAAAATAGTACTTCTCAGCGAGATTATACAGAGGCCGCCAAAAAATGCGATTGATAATTACCACTAATAGGCACATCACTGCGATACCTAAGGCAAGATGCGGATAATTTAAATTAGTCGCATAGGCCGCAATATAGGAGCCCAATCCAGTTGCTCTGATGGTGGTATCTCCCCATGTCACTACTTCTGCTACAATACTTGCGTTCCAAGCACCTCCCGCTGCAGTAATGGCACCCGTAATAAAATAAGGAAAAATTGCCGGCAATATGAGCCGCTTCCACCACAACCATCCAGTAACCTGCAAATTACTCGCCACTTGCCGTAAATCTTTCGGCAATGCTAAAGTTCCTGCGATAACATTGAATAATATATACCACTGGGTTCCTAATACCATTAAAGGTGATGTCCAAATTTCAGGATTTAATTTAAATCGAACAATCAGCATTACCACAACAGGAAAAAACAAATACGCTGGAAATGACGCTAAAAATTGAATGAGCGGTTGAACTATTTTTGTGGCACGCGGTCTTAAACCTACCCAAACTCCTACAGGTACCCAAATTAAACTACTGATGAATATTAATACAATTACGCGCAATCCAGTAAACAATCCCAGACAGATCACCCACAAAACTTCATGCCATGCAATCGCTTCTTTGATATACCACACTAAAAAAGCTATCGCAGTGAACATAATGATAGAAACTAACGAATACCATGAAATCACGATAATTTTACTGACCCATTCATTGTGTTCGTGTTGAATCACGGTTTTTTTCTGACGAAACCAAGACAAATTGACAAACGCATCCCAAAATTGACCTATAAGAACACCCATATTTCTCATCAAACGTGTGTGCTCAAACAAACTGATAATCCATGGTTGAGTTCGCCCCACATCATCAGATTCCTCCGCACGAAATCGCTCCATCCATTGATTCAACGGTCTAAACATTAATTGATCATAAGCAAGAATCACGATAAGCATAGCAATGATCGCATAACCTACTGCATGCAAATCAGCATTTGGTAACGCAGCGGCAATATAAGATCCAATACCAGGTAAAGTAATATTTTTATTTGCGACAGTAATAGCTTCTGATGCAACCACAAAGAACCAACTCGCCGACATGGACATCATCGAATTCCAAATTAACCCTGGCATTGCATTGGGAACATCCACTCGCCAAAATCGTTGCCATGCCGATAAACGAAACATTTGCACCGCTTCAATTAATTCAGGTGAAATGGTCCGTGAACTCTGATAAAAACTCAATGTCATATTCCAGACTTGCGCCGTAAATATCGCGAAAATAGCCGCACATTCAGGCCCTAACAAACTGTTCGGAAATAATGCTAAAAAAGGCACTACCGCTATCACCTGAAATCCCAAAACAGGAACGGATTGTAAAATATCGATTAAAGGAATAATGACTTGCTCTGCTCGTTTACTTTTTGCTGCCAGAGTACCTATCGTTAATGTGAAAATTAATGAACACAACAAACCAATCAACATACGCAACACGGTACGCAGAGAATAATAAGGAAGAGCACTGGGATCTAAAGAAATAGGAATTGTTTCACCGACCGTATAATGCGTCGTAGTCATACCTGCCGCAGCCCATCCGATCAAAAGAATAATGCTTAAAATCAGGATTAAAGCAATAAAATCCCAATAATTTGGCAGTGACCAACTGGTCACTTCATTTTTCGAAAATGTACGTCGACCAGAATTAAACATTTAATTATCCTAATGGAGATTCATTCATTAACCAATTATTTAACTGCACTATAGCTTCTTCTAAGCCTGTGCGATCATGAGAAGAAAATAATTGCAACGTTACTAATTCACCATAACGTTGGAGAGCATTTTGCACTTGTTGCAATGTATCAAGCGCAGCGCCCCGACTTAATTTATCCGCTTTTGTCAGCAAAATATGAACCGGGACTTCGGCAATCGTGGCCCACTCTATATATTGTTGATCTGTTTCTTTCAGAGGGTGCCGAATAT
Organism: Pseudomonadota bacterium; assembly: GCA_029777855.1. Lineage (GTDB taxonomy): Bacteria > Pseudomonadota > Gammaproteobacteria > JAIEPX01 > JAIEPX01 > JAIEPX01. The sequence goes on along the minus strand of JAKORL010000030.1, from coordinate 3,302 downwards.
CCATCACTAAAACCAACCCCGCTAATGAGACTCTTCTTTCTAGATAATCGTGCAGCACCCTTTGCCACCGCTGCTTAACTGCCAAAGGTACTTTTGCATAGCCGTAGCCAGGCAAGTCCACCAGCCTGCGGTTTTCGTCGAGGACAAATAGATTCATCGTTTGGGTGCGACCTGGGGTTTTACTGGTGCGAGCCAGCCCTTTAATGCCTGTAATGGTATTCATGGCACTGGATTTGCCTGCATTTGAGCGGCCTATAAATGCGACTTCGATGCCTGTATCTGAAGGCAGCTCAGCCATTGAAGGCGCACTCAGCAAAAACGTCGCTTGGTTATACTGCGGTTTATTCATAATGGATTCTCTGATTAGGGGGGACATTTTACAGAACTTCAGGCCAAGTAGCTATCTTTTCTACCTCGGATAATCTACCTATTGAGAAATTGCCTAAAATATGTCTACTGTCTGACCACTCCAGAGGTTGACCTCGTATGAGATTTTTTAACCTGCTATTTTTCAATCAAGGCCAGCAAAGAATTCTTATTGCCGGATACTATCCGAGAAACTGCATAAAGTGGAATCGAATGGATATTTTCATAAAATGAAAAATCATGCGATGAAAATCTGATTCCATAGGGTGATTTAGGATGAGCATCTAAAAATATTCTTATACTTTTTAATGATGTCCCTTTATTGCTTTTAACTTCAACTGGAATTGCAAGTTGTTCTAATTCGATGATGTAATCAACTTCAGCAGAATAACTCTTTTCTGATTTTTGCCAGTAATATAAATTCGCTGGTCTTAGCGGATCAGAATAAGCATGAATTTCTTGCCCTATAAATGACTCTACAAGAGGGCCTTTATTTACGTATTGATCATGTGGATTAATTATCCAATAGCATTATCTATCCGAACCTACACATATCAACAACAATTATAAGGTTTAGTTTGTAGCCTTGTTTGTGACATTAGCCAAGCACAAAAAATATCGCCTGCCGCATTGAGATCGTGGCTCTATGTTAAGACTCTTCCACTATTTTTGAGCAAACCTTGTTTCGCTCAGACTCATAAAAAAGCCGCGAACCAGAGCTTAGAGAGTAATCTCTGTGCTCTTATTCATCTTGTTGATATCATCTTGCGTCTTATCAATTCCTTCACGCCATGCGGTCGGCCATTTACCTGCGTAATAGTTATCTACAACCGCTTGCAGCAGCGTCACACCTTGCTGGTGATACAGACTGGCCTGATGAAAATCACCTCGCCTAAAATAAATTGATCCAAGGTTACAATAGGCAAAGCCCGAATAGCGGCCAAAGCGACCTTGTTTTTTATGCTTTTCGGATTGCTTGATAGATTCCCAACAATAGTATTCTGCTTTCTCTAAAGAGTATCGATGTTGATTCGCGCTATGATTATCCGAGTAGAAAGCAGATAATGCATTACAGATATAACCAATATTGGGTTCCGTGTATTTTTGCCCCGCATCAAGCGCCTTCTTAAAATGATCGATGGCATCATCAAATTTTTCCAATCCCTGAAAAGCAGTACCCAAATTTGCATGACAGATAAATTTTCGTGTGTCACTCGATTGTACATAATCAGCGCTTAACAACTGCGTGAGGAGATCAGACCCCAGCTCATAGTTACCTATGTCAATATGTAAAATGCCCAATTGAAATTGTAATTCCTCGCATTTTCGATGAGCGCCCAGCACTCGTTTTAAGGGCTCAATATGTTGATTGATTTTAGTGATCTGATCGGCGACGCCTATTCTTTGGGAAGTACACAGTGATGCACGATAGATTAATGTGTCAATAAACAACTCAGCATCATTCGGATTCTCTAGATTAGAGTTTATGATAAGTGATTCGAGTTGTCTTAAGGCATTAGACATTTTACCAAGTAAATCGACTTTTGAATAATATTTTATACTACTATTCAATAGTATTCGTAGAGACGAGACATCGCGAATGCCAAGCTCGTTAGTGTCAATATAAAGGCTGAGCAATCTGTCTGCATGACTTATTAGTGGAGCGATTCTGCTCCAGTTGACTGGATCAGAAAGATCCCCTTGAATATTTTTTTCAAGAGTCACGAGCACTTGTTGAGCATAGTGAATTTTTTCATTGTCAGTCATGGTATCAAACAGAATAGTATGAACAAGTGGATGCATAGAAAAGGTATCTGTTAATTTTTTTCTATCTAATTCATCTCTTTCAAAGTCGCGATCAATTAAGGAGTGTGATGTGAGCTCACCGACTGCGAGATCCAATGCAATCTCAAAATTGAATGCAACTTCATCGGTATTAGAAAGTAAAACTAATTCTTGTAGAATAGTTTGCGGAATTTTTGCTGCATCGAGTATGGTTGCATAACGTAACAGTATCAATGCTAATCGAGCATCCGTGTTGTCATTGACTTTGGCTTCGTCGACTAACGCACTGAGTGATAATTGAATAGCTGCTTGTACCGTAAATTGATAGTCATCATACGCAGGCATAGGAAGCTGCCTTGCTTTTAAACGATTCTCAGCCTCCCATAATAATTTACGATGTTCCGTGATGAGATGTATGTATTCTCCGATTTTTTTACGATGCCTGAAAATATATGCCGCTGCTTGAGACAATGCGAGTGGGAAATAGCCCAAAATTTTACACAACTCGCCCATCTGTTCAGGGTCTTGAAGTTTGGTTTCTTTTACCAAATATTCCACCGCTTCTTCCGGCGTAAAGGGCTTAAGTTTTAAGGTGTTTTCCCAGTGTATGCTGCGAGATGTAATGATAATATGGCCGCGATTTATGGAGTGGTTTGGTAGGTATTTTTTCACAGATTCATGGCTGGGAAAATCATCGAATATTAATAACCAATCCTTCATCGTGCATAGCTTTGCTTTCACCAGCTCAACAACATTTTTGTCATCTTTATCGATATGAAGTTCATCGGCTAAAGCTCGATAACTTTCTAATACATGACCCAAACCATTAAACCACCAAATTAATTGATAAGATTTTTCAGGGTCATTATTATTGCGAGAATCATAAGCATAGGCTTTAGCGAGTTGTGTTTTTCCTATTCCTCCTTCCCCCGTGAGAGTCTGCGTAATGGCGCAAAATGAGTAGCTTGATAATTTCTTTCTTAATTTGTCTAGCTGTCTAGATCTCCCAGTGAAATGCTTATATTGTTTAGGCACATGCCAGTGTCGTGTCATGACAGGTGTTGGTGCGCACACCCCTTTACCAGACTGTGGCTGGCCAAAAAAAATAGAAGGTTTCGCTGCTAACAAATCTTCTGAAGGCCTCGGTGAGG
>JAKORL010000029.1 GCA_029777855.1 Pseudomonadota bacterium | reverse complement strand
TCTCATAGACGAGTTCGTATTCCGCCAGGGACCGGCCGCAATCCAAGGCCAGCGGTTCTTCGAACTGGAGGATCTGGGGCGTGACCAGACCGACGGAATCCGGGGGAAAGTGATGCGGCATAAGCTCCTGACCGTTGTGGTAACGTCCTTAGGGGGTAGGGTACGATAGTGTACAATACAGTGAATTCGGGGGCGCTTAGTTATATTGTAGGACAGAGTACACCATGGCAGCATTTTCGAAGTCGACACCAAGAGTTTTGGCGTACTGAGAGAATGTGAGAGTCACGATAGTGGCTACTCCTGTGAAAGCTAGCAGAAGGCTGTTATAATGCGGTCTTTACGTGTATTTAGGTTGGAAAATGATATGAGTGCGAATCTCGCGAAACTCTTTAAAGACCAGGCAGCATTTGAGACGTATCGACGTTTGTTACAGTCTATATTGCCTTATTGGAAATTATTTTTGCTGGGCATTATTGCCACGATAGTGGGCGCTTTAGTTGATGCGAGTCTCGCATGGATGATCAAACCTGTCATTAATCGAGGTTTTATTGACCGTGATCTTGCCTTTATTCATTTGCTACCCTTAGGTGTAATTGCTTTATTCGTAGTTCGTGGAATCACAAATCTCTCCTCAAATTATCATATTTCAAAAGTAGGTCGCTTTGTCGTTCGTGATTTTCGTCAGAATATTTTTAATCATCTTTTACGCTTGCCTGCGAAGTTTTTTGATGAGCACAGCTCGGGACAATTACTGTCGCTCATTACTTATAATACTGAACAGGTTGCTGAAGCTGCGACCTATGCGTTTATCACATTAATTCAGGAAGGGTGTTTATTTTTTGGTCTTCTAGGTGTGATGTTTATTATTAGCTGGCAGCTTTCGTTGTTGTTTTTAATCATGGCTCCATTAATTGCAATCGCAGTAAAATACAGTAGTTTGCGTTTAAGAAAATTAAGTTTAGGCGTACAAGAATCGATGGGTAGTGTTGCCCATGTTGCAGAAGAGACTATCGAAGGTTATAGAGTTGTGCGTACCTTTGGGGGGGAACAATACGAGCGTGATAAATTTACACGAGTCATCAATAGCAACCAACAACGTGAATTAAAAATGGTGGTTGCTGACACATTAGGATCTTCTGTGGTTCAGTTATTGGCTGCCATTCCTATAGCGCTCACCTTATATCTTGCTACAGCTCCTGGAAGCCAAGTTAGTGCAGGTAGTTTTGCAGCGATGGTTGCGGCTATGCTGTCATTATTGCGTCCATTACGACGGATGTCTCGTATTAATACAATGATCCAAAAAGGAGTAGCGGGTGCGGCCAGTGTTTTTACATTGTTAGATTTAGAACCAGAATCCGATCATGGTAGGGTACCTTTAACTCGTGCTCGAGGACATATAGAATTCAAAGAGGTTCATTTTCGATATTCTCAATCTGAACACGATGTGTTATCACGTATTAATTTAGAAATTAAACCCGGAGAAACTGTCGCACTGGTTGGTCGTTCTGGTGCGGGAAAATCTACTTTGGTCAGTTTATTACCTCGATTTTATGAATTTCAATCAGGTAACATTTTGCTGGATGGGCGAGATCTTCGTGAATACCGATTATCAGATTTGCGAAAACAATTTGCGCTCGTTTCTCAAAAAGTGAATTTATTCAATGACACTATTGCGGCGAATATTTGTTATGGAGCAGGGCGTGTTGTTGAGATAGAGGAATTACGGCATATTGCAAAAGTTGCGCACGCTTTAGAATTCATTGAGCAGCTGCCTAACGGTTTTCAAAGTGTTATTGGTGAAGACGGTGTATTGTTGTCTGGCGGACAGCGACAACGCATCGCTATTGCTCGGGCACTTTTAAAAGACGCACCTATATTAATTTTAGACGAAGCAACCTCTGCTTTAGATACTGAATCAGAAAGGCATATTCAAGCGGCATTGCAGGCGTTGATGCGACAACGAACGACATTAGTAATCGCGCATCGATTATCCACTATTGAGTCAGCAGATAGAATTTGTGTATTTGAGCACGGCCAAATTGTAGAATCAGGTACTCACGAACAGCTTCTCGCATTAAATGGCCAATACGCCAACTTGTATCGATTACAATTTCAGGACACAGTTACTGAATCTGTTGAAATGCCCATGGAAGCCGTTCATTAATGCGGTGGTATGAAAAAATATGGTATGGTAAAGACGATTCACTCCCTGTCTCAATTCTACAGCCTATTAGCGTTGTCTATCAATGGATAATTAGTTTTCGTCAGTGGTTGTATCAAAAAAAGATTCTCAAAATCCATACAGTCTCAAAACCTGTGATCGTTGTTGGCAATCTTACGGTTGGCGGTACTGGGAAAACCCCATTAGTGATTGCCTTGGCATTGTGGTTAAAAGAGCGGGGTGAGCGACCAGGAATCATCTCAAGAGGGTACGGTAAAAAAGGTAAAAATCTGTCACTACACGTAACTGAAGATTCCAAAGCTTCAGATGTTGGTGATGAACCCTTGGTCATTGCTCATCGAACCCAATGTCCTGTGATTGTTGATGCTAATCGAGTGCGAGGCTCGCAACGTTTAATCCAAGAATTTAATTGCACCATCATTATTAGTGATGATGGATTACAGCACACTGCCTTGGCGCGTGATGTTGAAATTCTAGTGATTGATGGTTCGCGCGGTTTTGGAAATAATCATTTATTACCCGCAGGTCCGCTACGTGAACCTGCAAATCGTGCTGAAAAGGTTGATATTATTGTCAGTAATGGGTCGGAAATTCCTAACGGGTTTTGCATGAATTATGAGTATGGTGGGATCACCAATCTGTTAAATTCTTCACTGGCATTAGAAAAAGAAAATGCTTCAGAAGAAGTTTTTGCTTTCGCGGGTGTTGGTAATCCTCAACGCTTTTTTGATGAGTTGGATAAACGAGGTTTTAAATCTCGTAAACATGCTTTCCCAGATCATTATGATTTTGATCCCACCGATTTTGCATTCACTGAAAAAACCTCGGTGATCATGACTGAAAAAGACGCTGTGAAATGCCATGCGTTTACACAATCTAACTGGTGGTATTTGCCGATTACAGCGAGACTCCCTTCAGCATTCTGGGAGTGTCTCGAGTTGAAGTTAAAGAAGTAATTTATTGTTTAGCGCTCCATTCACTATCACTCCCGCTATCATTATCACTACCGTTATTATTGTCCGCTGCCTCTTCTTCCTTTTTAATTTTATTCATTGATGCAAATTTGGCTAAAAGGGCTGCTGCGATAGGATCTAGAGTAGATTGTGGAGCAGGTTTTTTTTCAGTTGTCTCTACACGTTTAAGCGTACTACCCGCATTTTTTCTTTGCTCTAATTCTTCGGCGATTGATAATGGTTTCGGTGCATTATCTTGCGGTGCTGATGTAGTTGCAGTGGAACCGAAAAATTTATTCGAATTACCCCTCTGAGGGCTTTCCCTAAAAGGACTGGCAGCTGTTGGGTTAAAGGCGGGAGCAGCTGGCGGTGCAGCGGGTGCCGGAGGCGGTGGTGCAGCTGGAGGAGCAGAGCTGTTGACTGTTGGGTCTGCATCAGCATTAGTCCCAGATAAGGCTCCAGCTTGGAGCGATTCAAGTTGAAGTCTAAGTTGAGCGCATTCAGCTTCTAGCGATTCAATTTTTGCTAATGGTACAGCGTTTAACGGTAAGTTAGTTGTGGGCACTTCAGTTTCACTTGTCATTTTTTCAATTTGTTTTTGCAACCTTGTGGTGCGTTCTTTTTCAGCAGCTAATTCAGTTTCTAGAGCATGAATTTTAGCATCAGATTGTGTTTTGTCGATTAAATCAAATGCAGGCGGGGGTGGTGGCGGTGCATCATTGACATCAATATCTTCTTGGGTCACTGATAACTGTTTATTGAGTGCTGCGTTTTCAGATTTAATTCGAGTTAATTCCGATTCTAGTTCGTGTATTTTAGATTCTCTACGTAAATTACTGTCTTTTTCTCTATCAAGTAAATGCCTCTGAGTTATGATTTCTTCATTAAGTTGAGTATTTGTTGTTTCAAGAGCTAGTGCAGTAGTCAATGTCCTTTCAGCAGCATCATCGTACACAACTTCGGCTAAGGCACCCGAGAGAAGTTCGTCAGCATCAGAGAAAGCCTTTTGGAGTGTATTTTGTGAATCCAAAAATTCTGTTACAAGTTCAGTCGCTGTTTTAGGTGAATCAGGTGCTTTTAATTGCACCGTTAGACGATAAGCTTCCCCTTTTTTTGCTCCGATCTGTTTGCGAGCGGTATCTCTGAGCGTTTTGCCCGTTAGATCACAGAGGTTCAGATCAATATTCTCACTCTTTTCACTCTTCTCTGTGGCGGATTTTCCGGCTCTATTACGAAAACTACTGAAAAACCCTTTTTTCTTTTCAGTCTTGGCTGTATCTTTAGAATCCTCAGAAGAATCATCTTCCTTCACAGCGGATTCAGTTGATTGACTCAGTGCAGCC
>JAKORL010000028.1 GCA_029777855.1 Pseudomonadota bacterium | reverse complement strand
CCGAATTGCCAAGCAGGGTCTTGCTCAAGCCAAGGTTCCCTCGGTCAGGGCTAACGGAACGTCTTATCATCCTGGCAAGACTTATACTTCATTGATTGACGGATTCCTGCTTTCGGATAATATCCAGGTTAATCGCGTTCATGTAAAGAGTTTAGGATTCAAGAATTCGGATCACAATCCTGAGATACTGGAATTTGAATTGAAATAAGCGATGTACTCTTGGAATGGGGGGGCGTTGTGTCATAATTAGGTATGAGAACGGACTTGAATTTTGAAACTGATTTATTGGGGGAAGTTATGATGAGTGGGCATTTTTATCTTGGCGATTTTATTTTTTCAGTTATTACGTACGCAATTGTCATTGCGATAGCTGTTGCGATTGTTTATTTTGGCATTAAAATTTATAAGTCGTTTATGAAGCATGATCAATAAGCAGTAAATAATCGGACGTCTACTAATGTGGACGTTCTTTTTTGCACATTTATTTACTGCTTACGATCAGCTATGGACTAATCCCAGTTTGGGACTTAGCGATGCTGCCCTTTAATCACGACATTTTGGCTCATCCGTCTCACTTTTTGAGCAGCGTGATCCGAGTTAATTTGGTTAACAATTCGAGATTCACTTGTCCGGTAGTGCTGATCCTCATCTTTTTGAGCGGTGTGAACTTCGAAGCTATGGTAAATAACCTGTTGATCGTTAATTTCAAACCAATTTGGGGTCAGTTGCTTTTCCTGACTGGTGATCTTTTTGTCCGGCCAAACCAAATAGCGGACGATGTTATTTGTTTGTGAAAGTTCGACCTGCCAACCTAAACTAACATCTGAAACCTCTTGCCAGCGCTGAATATTGACGTCGTTGATTGCATAGTAAATAATGCCAGCGTATTGAATTTTGCGGTTCTTTTTAAAAGTCGTAATTGAAAGCGGATGGTATTTTTGAGCTTTCGACTGCCGAGGCTGATCAATTTGTTGCGTGGAGTTGCGGGTCTGGCTCGTAGTAACCAGTGCTAAGCCGATTAGTCCAATGATAATGAAAGGTAATATGATGACGATAAGTCGTTTATACAATCAGAGACCCTCCTCGATACGATTAGTTGAAAGTCCTTAAAACTTTCAACTAATTATTATACCGCCAAAATTATTATTACATGCTAATCATGGAGTCAGTG